>JAGCVU010000264.1 GCA_017962175.1 Bacteroidales bacterium
CAACGCGAAGAAAACCAGAAAAAAGAGATGCGCCTGCAAATGTTTACCAACCTTTCGCACGAGATTCGCACACCGCTTTCGCTGGTAGAAACACCTCTCAACTCGCTTATCGAAACCGAAAACGACAAAAAGAAATCGGCTATACTGCAACTTATGCGGCGAAATGTGCAGCGCGTAACTTCGCAATTAAACCGAATTATGGACATCCGCAAAATCGACAACAACAAATTTGTGCTAAAACTACAAAACGCCGACATTGTGGATTTTATCAGCGATATAGTAAAATCGTTTGACCAATTGTCGCTGATGCGTAATATCAATATCAACCTCAACACCAACAACTTTGACATAAAATTTGCCTTCGACCCATACAATCTCGACAAGGCTGTGTTTAATATCCTGTCGAATGCGTTTAAATTTACTCCCGACGGTGGATTTGTCAATATTAACATTGAAAAAACCGAAGAACCATTTGTATCTATCAAAATAGAAAACTCCGGCAGCCACATTCCACCCGAAGAGTGCGAAAAAATATTTGAGCGATTTTACCAGACATCCGACAACAGCAGTCACGAGGGTTCGGGCATAGGCTTGCATCTTGCCAAAATGATTATCGACGCTCACAAAGGATTTATTAAGGCGTACAACACAGAACAAGGCGTAGAGTTTGCCATTACGCTGCCATTCTACACTATCAACGAACAAACTGAAAACGAGGAAGTTAAAACTCCCAAGCACGATTTATTTGTAGATATTGCGCAAGACACACCCGCCGACACCACTACCAACAAAAAACTCAAAAAGATACTCTTTATCGACGACGATTCGGAATGGACAGGCTATATATCAATGGCATTAAGCGACAAGTTTAATCCCGTGGTATGCAACCATCCCGAACAAGCTATCAACCAGATAATTGCCGAAAAACCCGATGCCATAATCACCGACCTTGTAATGCCTGGACTCAACGGCTACGACCTCTGTAAAAAAATCCGTCAAAACCCGCAGACAAGTCTCCTGCCAATAATAGTGCTCACCTCCAAAGCCGACGAAGAAAGCCGCCAAACCTGCGTGGAAATTGGTGTAGACCATTACCTTACCAAGCCCGTAAGTATCAATATGCTAAAAAGTTCGATTACCAACGCCATCTCCACCCGCGAAAAAATGGCGGCACGCATGACCGCCGACCTCCATTCAAGTCAGAACGTGATAGAAGCCGAAAGTCCCGACCAAAAACTGCTCAAAAAAGTGATCGACACCATCAACAAAAACCTCGAATCGCCCAATTTCGGCGTTAACGAACTCAGCGCAAAAGTAGGCATCAGCCGAGTACACCTAAACCGCAAGTTGAAAGAATTGCTCGATATCACGCCCGTAAACCTCATCAAATCAATCAAAATGCGTCAGGCTGCGATACTTTTGGTACGCAACAAACTCAACGTAGCCGATGTAGCCTTCAAACTTGGATTTTCGAGCCACAGTTATTTTTCGAGTCATTTCAAAGAATACTACGGCATCTCTCCCACCGAATTTTTAACCAAATACACCCGCGAAGAAAACCAAGAAGAATTTGAAAAAATGGTAAAAATCTAAAAAAACAAATCCCCGACGCAATCACTGCGCCGGGGATAGAAGTCTTTTTATTAACCGATTTAAGTATTAAGAGTGGTAAACTATTTCTAATTAAAAACTATTAATTAATAAATTAGGAAAAACGAATTCTAATTGTAACCAGGATTTTGGTAAGCGGCCTTTTCTTCATCAGACATCTGCAAACCATCCATCTGTCCTACGGGAATAGGCGAAAGATAGTATTCTGGTTTTATTTCGCGGTTAAACTCCTCAAGAGTCCAATCGCCTACATTCGGACCACAAATTTTGTAAGAACCAGCAAGTTCCTCCCATGTTTGGGTACGTATCAAATCAAGACGACGGAACCCCTCACCAAAAAATTCGCGAGAACGCTCAAGCATAATATATTTGATATCTATATCATCAGGAGTTGCGGCAACAAGGTCGGCACTATAATCAGCCGAAATAGCCTTGTCTTCTGCCACACTATAGTTCCACTTGCCTGCGCGAGCACGTAGCACATTAACAAGATCGCGAGCCGATTGAGAACCAGTAGCACCTTTGACAGCAGCCTCAGCCGCTACCAAATACAACTCCGAGAATTTAGCTATATAGTATGGACGTACATTATTGGCATTAGGTTTACCCAACGATTGATAGGGACGAATACCTTTTACATCATCTGATTCTTGAGAGAAACCACTCATTTTGAATGATGCAGGGAAAATCTTACGGCTGATATGCTCAGGATCCATTACCCAATCAGCACGTCCGGGTACCGCACCAAAACCGAGTGATCCATTATTCTTATCATACACAGTTCCTTCAATGGCCTTTGGAACAAAAGTAAGAACAATACCATCCTGCTCTATATCCATATCATTGGCGGCTTTAAGGGTCAAAGGAGCTTCAGGATCTCCTATATGCCAATTGCCATGTATGGTAGTCTGAAATGTTGCATCGCGACGCGAATCTTTCACATCAGCAAATGTTTCAACAAACACATTGTAGGTAGGAGCCATACGGGTCCACGGACGACCATATCCCTGACGGTCGATACGGCTTGTCGGAGACTTAAGTTTGCCTTCCGAGTCGGTAGCCTGAATTTCAGTATAGTTCCAAGTAAAAAACCAGAAACCATTGAAAGCATTTGAACCTGGGTTGTCGCCATAATTATTGGCATTACCTTCGCTAGTTGCGCCACTATACATCCAGTTTGTGGCGGTATGGTCTGCCCATAGAAGCATTTCAGAATTGCGTTCGTTTGATCCACGGCATGCATCATAGAATGTAGGTTGCAAAGCATAAGGACCAGGGTTATTAATACCCTCCAAAGCTATATCATAAGCCAATTGGAAATAATCGGCAGCAGATTTTCCGTCAGGATCTTGACGAGCACATTCAGGATAAGTTGGGATATTTTTGGGGTTTTCGAGCCACCATGCGTATGTAAGATATGCCTTAGCAAGATACAAACGGGCAACTGTCTTAGTTACGCCACCCACCAAACGTGGTTTTTCTGGCAAAAATTCAATAGCCTTTTTCAAGTCAGGGAAAATACAGCGGGTATAGACCTCAGGAACTGTATTACGCACTGATGCACGCGATGGTTGTGTATTGGGTTTTAATTCTCCTGAACCCAAATCCAAAGGCACTCCGCCGAAGTGCTGAACAAGCAAGAAATAATCGAACGCGCGGAAGAAATTAACCTCTGAAACCAAAGCTGGGTCAAGGTTTTCACCTCGGTCGATAAGAGCGTTTGCAGTGTTAATATTGACAAAAATAGGATTCCAAATAGCATCAGTACGAGCTGTAGACGAAGTATAAGAACCAACGCCAGAGAAATCATTATCTTTATTGTTTTCGTCACCTGATTGGCCCCAAGTGTATTCGTCGGTACCACATTCACAGGCAGCATAATAATAAGTACCATATATTTGGCGCAAATGAGCATACATTTGTGTCAAACCACCTTGAACACCCTCGGGAGTTGAAAAGTAGTCGAGCGTGAATGTAGAACGCGGAGTCTCGTCCAAAACATCATCGCAGCTATTAAAGGCAAATGCCGAAACAAGAGCCGCTGCATAAAACAGTTTTATTTTGTGATTTTTCATTGTATTATCAAATTAAAAAGTTACATTTAAACCGAAAAGATATGTACGTGTAGAAGGAGTGTTGGTACCAACAGTAAGAACAGAAGACGCCTTAAAAGAAGAAGGTGTAACAGCAACATTCTCATTACCAAACGAGTTGGTTTCGGGATCTAGACCAGTTTCTTTCTTGAACTTAGATGCAATCACCCATGGATTCTGAACTGTGGCATAAACACGGATTTTTTTCACACCGATAGCATCCAACCATCCAATACCATTGTTTTTGAAATTGTAGCCAAGTGTAATAGTGCGGATTTTGCAGAAAGTGGCGTCAAAAAATCCCAATGTAGATGAATATTTAACATTATCACCACGAGTACCTGAAAGAGGATCGGGATAATCAGCATCTAAATTATGAATCAAGTAATTGCCGTTTGCATCTTGCAATATTTTACCATCATCACCACGTTCTGCCCAGCAATAATCAACGTCAACTTGTCCACGGCGACCGTTCAACATATTCAAGTATCCAGGACCTGAGTGCAAAGTGCTTATAAGTTTGCCGCCGACTTGGAACGCACCGATTATATTCAAGTCAAAGTTCTTGTACTCTAAACGTGTATTGAAACCACCTTGCAACTTCGGATCCATATCGCTTATCTGACGGTCATCAGGTCCAATTTCACGAACAGGCATTCCGTTTGCATCGAACTCACCAGTATATTTGACCCGAATCATACCAGCATCACCACTTGGCTCTAGGATTTCACCGTAAGATTTTTCATATCCATCGGGCTTATAATAATAATCTTCGGGAGACCAAAGACCAATATTTTCGTAATCGTAGATAGAATTGATAGGATGACCAACAAACCAGAAGTTAGCCTCGTCGCGGTCGGTACCTGAAGCAAGGGATACAAGTTCGTTCTTATTGCTATACATATTTAAACCAACATCCCAAGTAAAGCCGTTGTAATCATTAAGAATATTCACATTGACATTAAACTCCCAACCTTTGTTCTGTGTTTTGCCGATATTGTCCATATAACTGATTACGCCAGAAGTAGAAGGTAAACTAACATTATACAAAACATCATTAGTTTTTTGAACATAGTATTCAAAACTACCACTAATACGATTGAGGAATCCGAAATCGATACCGTAGTTCATAGTTTGAGAATACTCCCAACCAAGTTTGTCATTAGCCAATTCCTGCACATAGTAACCGGTGCTGTAAACATCGTTGCCAAAGTTGTAGGGACGTGTTCCGAGCAAACCAAGAGTTTTGAACGGTGCCACCGACTGATTTGAGGTCTCACCGTATCCTACACGTATTTTTAGCGCATCAATCCAAGAGACATTACTCATAAAGCTTTCGTTGCCGATATTCCAGCCCACCGATATGGCAGGATATGTGTGTGAATTATGATCAGGAGACAGACGTGAAGACTTATCATTACGAACAGCCACTGTCAACATATAGCGGTCATCGTAAGAATACATCAAACGGGCCATAGCAGATTTCAAACCCGATTCACGATATTCTTGCCTATCTGGGGCAACTGAGGTAGATCCATTATCATTGATACGGGCAAGGTTATAATACAAAAAGTTCTTAGATGCAATATCAGTTGCGCTCACCGAAGTCATGTGATATTGAGAACGCTCAAACGACAATAATCCTACAACATTTACCGAATGTTTTTCTGCAAAAACACGGTTGTAAGTCAAAAGGTTTTCCACTGCCCAGTTAAGATCAAGCGATTTATCAATTGATGCGCTAGATGGGCTGTTAGGTTCTTTAGCAAATACACCCACACCTTGGTAATAACCGTTTTGCACATATTTCAGATTGAGACCTGTATTAATACGATATTTCAATCCCTCCACATAAGGAATAGAAAGCTCGGCATAGAGACTGTTAAATGTGCCATAAGAGCGGATTTTATCTTCCAAATCACCATTGTCTGCCACATTTTCCAATGTTTCGCGTGTACGCATCCAGGTACCTGCGTCAGTAGTGTTAGGGTCGTATGTTCGGCGGAGATTACCTTCAGAGTCGTATGGTCCTATAATAGGAGTTGCTGCTAGTGCATCGTATATACCTATACGGTTGCCATTGGTGATAGAATAGTTGCTATTAGTTGTTAAACCAAATTTAAGATAATTTCCTACTTTTTGGTCTACCGAAGAACGGAGCGAAAAACGTGAATAATCTTGAGTTGGTAAAACAGACTCCTCTTTGTAATAGCCCGCGCCAACGCTATAGGCAGCAGTCTTTGTACCTCCTGTAACAGAAAGGTCGTGGCTCGTAACCATACCTTTGTCGTACATAAGGTCTTGCCAATCAGTGTTGGTACCTTTTTTAATACCTTCGAGGTCTTCCTCGGTATTAGAATACAATTTAGCATATTCGCGCAATTGAATAAATTTGTCAGACTCCATCATAGGATATTTCGAAAACACATCCTTGATACCATAATATCCGCTATAAATGACAGTAGCAGCCTGTTCTACACTTCCCTTGTTTGATGTAACAAGGATAACGCCGTTGGCACCGCGAGAACCGTAAATAGCTGTTGCAGAGGCATCTTTCAAAATATCAATGCTTTTAATAGAGTTTGGGTCTATATCGCTGAGGTTTCCTGCAAACGGAACACCATCCAAAACAATCAACGGATCGTTGCTTGCATTAAGTGAACGTGTACCACGTATACGAATCTGCATCGATGCTCCGGGTTTGGTCGACGATTGCTGCATATCCACACCAGCGATTCGGCCTTGTAAGCTTTGTGTAATGTTAGAACCAGGCATCTCGCGAACAAAATCGCCCTTCATCGACACTACCGATCCCGTAACAGCCTCTTTGCGCTGTGTGCCGTAGCCCACTACCACAACTTCTTCGAGCGCCTTGGTGTCTTCTTCCAAAACGATATTCATATTAGAAGATGCGGTTGCGGTTTGTGTCTCGTAACCCATAAAAGAGAAAACGAGAGTAGAACCACTCGATACGTTCAACGAAAACTTACCATCAAGGTCGGTGATAGTTCCGTTGGTTGTACCTTGTTCAAGCACGGTGACTCCTATAAGGGGGTCACCGTATGATGATGTTACCGTTCCCGAAGCGGTGGTCTGAGCCACTGCCGCAGTCGAGACAAACATCAAGGGCAGCATTATCAGCATTGCCCACAAAAATTTCAGATTTGCCTTCATAAATAAATTTAAGTTTAATTGTTGAAATACTGTAAGTTAAAATCTGTAAATAAAGCACTAATAATAAGGTGTGGAATCTTTCGTCTTGGAAAGGCGTTTTATCCGTCCCTTATTTCGTTAACAAAAATTTAAAATTAAGGCAACGTTGACTATACTATTTTGAAACAAATAATTTAAACTTTTTAACATCTTTTTAAAATTAGGAAAACGCAAACTATCAAAAAAACTAATTTTTCATTCCACTAATAATCAGAATATTACAAAACACCATATAACAAAACCTACAACTTATGTATCAAAACAAACAGATAACAACGGCAACACCCGCCCTCGGGATGAAACATTTTTTAACTAAATAGCGATGTCAACAGCGAAAAAAACGTATCTTTGCAGTAAACAAAAACCATCAACATAAAACTATGAAAAAACTTATCTTATCACTTCTTATCCTGGCCACATCTCATATTTATGCGCAGGAGAACATATTAACTGTAAACGACGTCACCAGAGGCGCATATCGCTTTTACTCAAACACTTTCGACGACATCACGCCCATGAGCGACGGCGAAACTTACACCGCTATCAAAGACGGCATAATTGTTAAATGCTCGTTTGCCACCGGCGAAACTATCGAAACCATTCTCGCTGGTCCTTATTACGGTTTTGAAATGTCGCCCACCGAGGACAAGCTGCTTTATTACTCTGACTACCAGCCTATTCACCGAAATTCTTTTTACACTCGGTATTACATATACGACATCGCAACCAAGAGCAAGACTCCGCTCTACGAGGAATCATGGCAGCAGCAGGCTACTTTTTCGCCCGACGGCAAAAAGGTGGCTTTTATCGTTGACAACAACATATTAGTCAAGGATTTGGAAACAAACCAAATAATCCAAGTGACCACCGACGGCGAAATCAACAGCATCATCAACGGCATTCCCGATTGGGTTTACGAGGAGGAATTTTCGTTTAACTGCGCATACGAGTTTTCGCCCGACAGCAAAAAAATCGCATATATCAAGTTCAACGAAAGCGAGGTTCGTGAGTACACTCTGCAATATTACCGCATGATGTCGCCCTCGTACGACCCCGACAACCTCTACCCTATCAACTTCTCGTACAAATATCCCAAAGTGGGCGAAAAAAACTCCGTGGTTTCGGTAAACGTGTTCGACTTTGCCTCAGCGCAGACCGAGACCGCCGACCTGGGCAAAGAGACCGACATCTATGTGCCTAAAATCCAGTGGACAAACGACCCCAGCACACTCTCTATCGTGCGTATGAACCGCAAGCAAAACCATCTCGACCTGCTCGCCTACAACACCGACAACCATTCCACAAAGGTGTTTTTCACAATGACCGACAAATATTATATTGAGGAAGGCGTGCCGCAGAGCATCGAGTTTCTGAGCGACAACAAATCGTTTCTAATCCAGTCAGAACAGAGCGGATACCGCCACATCTACCGCTACGGTATGGACGGGAAACTTATCAACGCCGTGACCAAAGGCGAAAAAGAGGTGACCGACTATCTCGGCGTGGACGAAAAAAACAAGAAGGTATATTATATAGGTGTGGGCAACAATCCCACTCAGACAGCACTCTACTGCGCCGACCTTTCGGGAAAGAAAACCACACGCCTGTCGCAAAACGACGGTACAAACGACGCGGTGTTCTCGTCCACTTTCAAATACTATGTAAACACGTTTTCAAACACCACCACCCCCGCCATCATCACTGTGAACACAAGCAACGGCAAGCAGATCAAAACCATTGAAACCAACGAGGGTGTGAAACGCGAGGCAGGACGCTTCGGAGGTCCTCGCCGCGAGATATTCTTCTGGAAAAACAGCCACGGCGACGAGCTTTCGGGCTACATTATCAAGCCGCAAAATTTTGACTCTACCAAGCGTTACCCCGTGCTGGTGGTAGGCTACAACGGTCCCGACTACAATTATGTAAACGACGATTGGGAGTTTGGCTGGAACGAAATGATTGCCCAAAACGGATACATAGTGGCAAGCACCGACACACGTGGCACAGGACGCAAAGGCACTAACTTCCGCAAATGCACCTACGGCAAGCTGGGCGAACTCGAAACCGAAGACCTTGCCGAATTTGCCGACTATCTTGCCGCCAAACCGTTTGTCGACGGCAGTCGCCTCGGCATCTGGGGATGGAGCTACGGCGGATTTATGGCTGCCAACGCTATGACCCGCACTCCTGGCAAATACTCTCTCGGCATTGCTGTTGCGCCGGTAACCAACTGGGAATATTACGACAACATCTACACCGAGCGATATATGGGTCTGCCCACCGAAAACCACGACGGCTACATGAAGAACTCGCCCACATACTACGCTCAGAACCTTAATGGCAAGTTTCTGCTGATATTCGGTTCTGCCGACGACAATGTTCACCCGCAAAACTCGTTGGTATTTGCCGAAGCGCTTGTGCAAGCCAACAAGCAATTTGACTATATGCAATACACCAACCGCGACCACAGCATCTACGGCGGCAACACACGAGTTCATCTGTATACCAAGATGACCGATTTTATATTGAATAATTTGTAGTTTAAATATGAACTTAAATAAACCATCAAGAGAAAACGTTGTAAATAAGCTAACGTCGTACAGAGAACAAATCGACAAGTTAGTAAAAGATCCATATTCTTCAACAAACGATGATTTCAAAGACCAAATTATCTATGTGGACACGTTAAACGAAATCATAAAAAATAATGAAGATGGCTTTCGTCCTCTTTTTTATGAACATATAAGATTTAAAAACATTAAGTTACAATCTTTACTTGATAAAATAATGTTCATTATAATTATACCTTTGGCTATTATAGCGTTCATTGGTGAAATTTGGTCGAGCGGAAGAACTCAAGGTGGTTTTAAAGGCGGATACTATGCCGATATGGTGTATAACAATGTTTTTTATATAGTGATTATATTGGGATTGCTTCTCTTTATTAAATTTATTATCATCGACAAAAACTTTAAAAAACGATTTGATTCTACTTATTATAGAGATCATATTGACCAAATGATAGAATATATTCATGTGATTTCTAACGATAAATTTGAACAAATAAGTTTTGAATTAGCAGTTAAAGAGTTATAGCAATTTTATATTTTATCACTCAGAAATCAAAAATCTCCTTATCAATTTAGATAGGGAGATTTTTTTTGTATTTAAAGAAAAAAAATATCAAAAATCCGCTCATTGCATTAAATTATTCCGTACATTTGGTCATCAAACTTAACAATATAAAATGTTACTATTATGAAAAGTATACACAAAAAAATGATTGCTGAATGTATAGGTACATTCACATTGGTATTTGGCGGTTGCGGAACTGCCATTTTCGGCAACGTAGGCTTTCTCGGCGTAGCAATCGCGTTTGGCCTCACAGTAGTGGCAATGGCTTACGGCATTGGACACATCTCAGGTGCACACCTCAACCCCGCAGTATCGTTCGGCTGCTTTGTCAACGGACGTATGACCGGCAAGGAAATGGGCAGTTATTGGATAGCCCAGATTATTGGCGCAAGTTTCGCCGCTGCTATCCTTTGGATGCTTGTTAAATGCACAGGCGGCACTCCCGGCACTTTTGCAGCCAACGGTTTCGGAAACGAGTTTTTCCAAGGCGCAGCAGGATATGCTAATTGCGATGCTGTAGGCGCGTTCATCATCGAAATGGTATTGACATTCATCTTCTTGATGGTTATCCTCGGCAGCACCGATTCAAAAGGCGCAGGTTTGCACGCAGGATTGGCAATCGGTCTTACACTCGTGCTTATCCATTTGATCAGCATTCCTTTGACAAATACCAGCGTTAACCCCGCACGTTCGTTTAGCCAATGCTTATTCTCTGAAAACGCTTTGGCTTGGAAACAGTTGTGGTTGTTCTTTGTGGCTCCCCTTTGCGGCGCAGGTCTCGCAGGCTTGTGCTACAAACTTTTCCAGAAAGAAAAATAAGAAACGTGTTCATAATTTATCAATAAAAAGCCCCGTGCGCCAAAAGGTTCACGGGGCTTTCTTTTTATAATCAACATTTGTTTATGAACGGCGGAAATATCCCAATGCCATCATCAGTTTTTCTGACTCCTGCTGCAGGATGTCGGAATTGGTAGCCATCTCCTCAGAAATAGAGGCGAACTGCTGTGTGGTGACGTTGAAACGCTGAACGGCGGTATTGATTTGAGCACCACCCGCAGCCTGTTCGCGACAAGCGGCGGCAATCTCCTGCACGAGAGATGTGGTACGGTCGATGTCGGGCAGCACACGGGCAAATGCGTCGCTGGTCTGTTTTGAGACATTGCGGCCGTCGGAACTAACCGAATCAATCTCCTTGGCAGCCAACGCACAACGCTCTGCCAACTTGCGTACCTCGGCAGCCACCACGGCAAATCCCTTGCCGTGTTCGCCGGCACGTGCGGCCTCCACAGCGGCATTAAGAGCGAGAATATTGGTCTGGAACGCTATTTCGTCGATAATGGAGATTTTTTCGGCAATCTCGTTCATTGCGTGAATCGACCTGTTGGCGGTTTCGCTGTAATCAGAAATGGTTTTGGATGCTTTTACGGCAATCTTTTCGGTTTCGAGAGCATTGTCGGAATTCTGCTGAATAGACGACGCCATCTCCTCAACCGACGAACTAACCTCCTCAGCCGATGCAGCCTGGTCGCTTGCCGAATTGCTCATCTGCATGCTTGCGCGGTTCATTTCGGTACTTGTGTTGGCGATAGCAGTGGCGCTCTCGGTAATAGAGTCAACAATCATATTGAGATTGTCGGAAAGATCGCAAATGGCGTTGTTGAGCGTTCCCACCTCGTCCTCGTTTTGCGAACGTTCGGTATACACTTTAAGATTGCCCTCGGCAAGGTCGGTGGCTCTGGCAATAGCCTGACGCAGAGGCTGAATGGTACGCTTGGTAAAATCGCTGAAAGCCAGGAAAAACATTAGCACTGCTATAATCAATCCGATAATAATTCCACGGCGTGATGACGAAATCGAATCTTCCAACGAAATAGTGGTAGCTTTGATAACCCTTGCGGCATTGGTCTGCAATGTAGCCGCCGACACACTGATAGTTTCGCGAAGTTTAGACGCCTCGGAAATGTCGGTTGCGCCGTTGCTACTAATACACCTGTCAATCAACGATTTAAGTTGTAGAAAAGCCTCCTTGCACTTTGTGTATTCAGCCTTGATATCCGACTCAATTTCGTTTTTCTCCACATAGTCGGTAAGTGCTTTTAGCTTAGATTCTGCCTTAGTACAGTTCTCGGTTGCCAACGAGCGTCCGTCAGAGCTTTTATCTTTGGCAAAAGATGAAATACCTTTGTAAGCGGCGTTTACATCGATTACCATTGCATCGGCGGTTTGCATTATGTCTACATACTTGTTGGAAAGTTTTTCGGCGTATTCGCCAACAGTACCCTGATTAACAAATACATAGATAACTACAACAAGTAGCGGGATTATGATTAAACTAATGCCAAAGGCTATTCTGCTCGTAAGCGAAAATTTGTTTAACTGTGTGTCGAGAAGTAATGCCATAGAATGATGTGTTATTAGGTTACAAGAATGTTAGTTACAAGAATGTTATATACAAAGAAAATACCAATTGATAACATTCATACACAATAATACGCAACAAAACACACATAGTTTCATTGACAATATCAATAATGGCATATAAAATTATTATTTCTCCTTGATAATACCATGACGGTATGCCGAAAGGAGTTTCCGCAAGTTTTCGATTCTAATCTTCAACGATGCGCCTTTGTCGGTGTCACAAACGTGCATACGACGATATTTAAACTCCTCTAATTGCACACGGCTGTGAATGTCGGAACCTTCTTTTACTGCACGGTCCTTGCTTTCAAATGCCTCGTGCTGAACAAGTTGCACACCGTGGCTGTTATAAATCAATGTGTATCCCGCTATGCCTGTGGTTTTGTGGTAAGGCTTTGAAAATCCGCCGTCGATAACCAAGCGACGACCGTCGGCACGCATCGGAGATTCGCCTTTGGTGGTACGCACTGGTATGTGTCCGTTGATAATGCGCGATTTTTCGGGGTCGAGACCAAACTCACGGAGAATATTGTCGCAGGTTTCACGCTCGTTGGCAAGTTCGTAATATGCGCCTTTGTTTTCCTTTATAATTTGCTCATCGTCAATAAAATAACGCTCGAAAGTGGTCATCTTGTCCTTGTTGTAAAGGGGCGAATCAGGACCGCACCACAAGTACCACATATAGTCGAGAGCGGTCTGTTTTTCGTCGCTGTGCTTTTCGGCAAAATATGCTGTGCGAATCACTTGGTCGAAACGCTCCATCAACGCCTTGCCTTTATACTTAACGCCCATAATATCAACCTCTTTGAATGTTCCATCGGCATTGAGCGGAATGGCTGCGTGATAAAGCAGGATATTGTTGCGCACCAGGAAAAGGCTTCCGTGCGAATAGAGGCATTTGAGGTGCTTCTGCAATTTTTCGCTGCTGGTAAACGAATGATAAAGTTGACTCATAAGTTGCTCTTCCTCAGCGCTTAACTTGTACGGATCGGACGGGTCTATTGTGGGGAAATTATTATCTAACAATGGATAAGATTTACCATCTAAATCAATAGTATTTTTCTCAAAGTCAATAAGATGCAGCAATTTGTGATTCTCCATATTAAACTCGGGATGCCGGCTGATAATCTGACCTTCGAGTTTGAACTGAATAATAGAAATAGCCTTGTGCATCTTTGCCATAAGTTGCAACGAGCGGCTCATACGGGTGTTCTCCTCAAATTCGCAAGCCTGAAAAACTTTGCAAGGGTCGTTGCCGTAAGTGTCGAGCGCAAATGTTGCAAGTGGCAGCAGGTTAATAGAATAGCCCTCTTCGAGAGTCTCCACATTGGCGTAACGGATCGAGATGCGCACCACATTGGCAATCAGCGCCCAGTTTCCTGCCGCCGCGCCCATCCACGAAATATCGTGGTTGCCCCACTGGATATCAAAATCGTGATAATTGCAGAGGGTCTCCATAATGCCGCACGCACCCGGACCACGGTCGAAAACATCGCCCACAATATGCAGAGTGTCGATGGCAAGTTGATGAATAAGTTCGCAAATGGCAATAATCATCTCCTCAGCGCGACCGATTTCAACAATGGAACTAATTATGGCAGAGTAATATCCCTGCTTGTCCTCCTCCTCCGATTTTTCAAAAAGAAGTTCCTCGATAACGTAGGCGAACTCCTCAGGAAGATGCTTGCTGATTTTGGAATGTGTATATTTCGACGCCACCATACGTGCCACAGCCACCACCTGAAACAGCATTGTGCGAAACCAGTCGTCGATATCCTTCTCGGTCTGCTTGGCAAGGGCGATTTTTTCGGCGGGATAATAAATCAGCGAACAGAGTTGGTCCTTGTCGTTTTGACGCAGGTTCATC
>JAGCVU010000265.1 GCA_017962175.1 Bacteroidales bacterium
ACAACCTCCACTCCGTCAGGTACTTTTATTGTATCGCCATAAAATGAACTTGGTATGTCAGTGGTGTAAAACCGTTTGCCATCTTCCGACAGCAAGCAATTGTCTTTCAGCATAAAACGTTTTGAATTGAAATCAGGAATTTCCTCCAAAACTGCGCTGTCGATATTATCATACTGGTATTGATACCAGTTTTTCATCAACGCCAATGCCGAATCAGCCGAGATTATCTGCCCCGACAAAAACAGTGGAAATAGTGATAATAATATAATAAGTGTAGGTTTCATATTGGTTAGGTTTAATAATTATGCAAAGATACAAAAAAATCTGTATTTGAGTATTGCGAAAAGCCAAACAATAGTCAGTTTTTGCTTACTACGTAATCTACTTACTAAAATCTGTAATTATATTCTACATATATTATTCCTTTTAGAAAAATTCTCCAATTTTTAGATTTTTCATAGATAATATCCGTTGATGCCATATTTTTGCATCGTAAATCATAAAAATATTAGTGCAATGAAGATAGGATATTACAAACATTGGAGCGAAAATCTCGGCAGAGAGGTTGAGTACAAGACTTTCGGCTATGCTGGAAGGGGAGTGTTGGTGTTCCCGTCGCAAGACCAACGTTTCTACGAATGGGAAGACAACGGTATGGTGGCCACTCTCGTTCCAATGATTGAGTCAGGCGATTTCCATCTGATTTGCTGCGACAGTATCGACGCTGAAACTTGGAGCCTATCTGATGGCAACCAAAACGAGCGTATCCAACTGCACGAACGTTGGTTCCATTACATTACCGACGAACTTATTCCTGCGGTCTGTAATGGACAAAAACTCATTGTCACGGGTTGCAGTATGGGAGGTTACCACGCCGCCAACTTCTTTTTCCGCCGTCCCGACCTTTTCGACGGTATCGTGTCGCTGAGCGGACTGTTTCACGCCGATTACTTTTTCCCTGAATACAACAACGCGCTTATTTATCGAAATTCTCCTATCGACTATCTTGGCAATGCAGGTAATTACAACCTGATTGTGAGAGAGTTGAAAAACAAAACTATGATTTTTTGCTGTGGTCGTGGCTATTACGAAGATATTACGGGCGAATCTACCGCACGCCTCGGAAACATCCTCAACCGCCTTGGCGTAGATGCTTGGGTGGATTTTTGGGGTAACGACGTAAGCCACGATTTTTATTGGTGGCGATGTCAGGCCAAGTATTTTTTTGAAAAAATCGCCGCCGGAAACATCAGCAAGGCAGCATAATAATGAGAAAATGAATAAAAAACTATAACGATGAACTTTATTTTTATTTCGCCACATTTCCCGCACACATATTGGGAATTTTGCGACCGCTTGAAACAAAACGGCGTTACTACACTCGGCATTGCCGATGCGCCTTACGATTCGCTAAGCAACGAGGTAAAAAACTCTCTTACAGAGTATTACAAGGTTAACAACCTTGAAAACTACGATGAGGTTTACCGCGCTGTGGCGTTTTTTGCCTACAAATATGGTCGCATAGATTGGATTGAATCTAACAACGAATATTGGCTTGGTCAGGACGCCCGTTTGCGCACTGATTTTCACGTTACCACAGGTTTGATGACCGATGGAATTGCCTCCATTAAAGAAAAATCCGCTATGAAAAAAATCTATCAAAATGGCGGAATACCCACAGCATGGCAGTTTAAGGCATCCGAAGGCATTATTAAGGCGCGAGAATTTGCCGATATTGTAAAGTATCCTTTAATTGCCAAACCCGATGTGGGCGTGGGTGCAGGAGGTACGTTTAAAATTCATTCCGATGTGGAACTCGAAAACTTTTTCTTCACAGTTTCCAATACGCAAAACTATGTTATTGAGGAGTTTATCACCGGCGACATCTGTTCTTACGATGCCATAATCAACTCTAAGGGAGAGCCGCTTTTTGAGTCGATGACCGTGTGGCCGCCGTCGATTATGGACATAGTTAACAAACAGTTAGACCTTGCTTATTACGTTGACAAAACCATTCCCGAATCGCTCCGCAACATTGGACGACGCACCGTGGAAGCCTTTGGAGTAAAAAGTCGTTTTGTTCACCTTGAATATTTCCGTTTAGACTCCGACCGTGGGGTGCTTGGCTCAAAGGATGATTTTGTGGCTTTGGAGGTAAATATGCGTCCCGCAGGTGGATACACGCCCGATATGATTAATTATGCACATTCTACCGACGTTTACAAAATTTGGGCAGATATGGTTTGCTACGATAAATCGCAAATTGCGTCATCAAATCAGCACAACGTTGGCAATGCGCTTTCGTTGCCGTGGAAAAACGAATATTATTGTGCATTTGCCTCACGCAGAGATATTTACAAATACGTTCATTCCGACGATGAGGTAAAAAATCGTTACCACAATCAGTTGGTAATGTGCGAACGTATGCCCGAAATTCTCTCCGGCGCAATGGGCAACCAGATGTTTACCGTAAAACTCGACACTTACGAGCAGGTGGAGGAGTTTGTGGCATTAGTGCACGCTAAAAAATAGCGGTTTTATCAATTTTTTATATCTTTGCTCCCAAATACATCTAAAATGAAAACTGAATACAGAAAAAATTATAGCCACAACCTTGGCCGCGATATGGAATACAAGGTGTATGGCGATGGCGGCAAAACCGCGCTTGTGTTTCCGTCGCAAAACGGACGCTTTTTCGACTACGAAAACTTTGGAATGGTGGACACTCTCGCCCCATTGATCAACAGCGGACGTCTCCGACTTGTATGCTGCGACAGTATCGACCCCGAAACATGGAGCAGCCAAAGTTGGGACAACCGTTGGCGCATTGAGCAGCACGAGCGTTGGTACAACTATATTTGCAACGAACTTGTGCCCGAAATTGGCGGCGCAGGAAGCCTTATCTCCACTGGATGCTCTATGGGCGGATTTCACTCGGCAAATTTCTTTTTTCGCCGTCCCGATATTTTTGACACGCTAATTGCGCAAAGCGGACTTTACCACGCAAGTTACTTTTTTGGCTCTTACAGCGACGAACTTGTATATTCAAATTCGCCCGAAGACTACCTTACTTGGATGCCCCGCGACCATTATTATTGGAACGAATATCGCAATCGTCGCATTATAATTTGCTGTGGACAAGGCAATTGGGAAGAAGACCTTCTCGCCTCCACCCGCCGACTTGATGCCATTCTCAAAGACCACGGAGTACCCGCTTGGTTTGATTATTGGGGCTTCGATGTTGCCCACGATTGGTGTTGGTGGCGTCCGCAGATAAAATATTTTATGGAAAAGGTGGTGTAAATGTTCTTTTGCTAAAAAAAGAAAAAAGGCAGTCTGAAAATCTCAGTCTGCCTTTTTTGTACCCGGGACAGGAGTCGAACCTGCAAACCTCGCGGCACTAGAACCTGAAACTAGCGCGTCTACCAATTTCGCCACCCGGGCAAAAATTTTTTTCGCTTTTTGCGGTGCAAAGTTAGATTCTTTTTTTTATATTTGGAAAAAATTTAGGGCAAAAAAAGTGAATAATTTTTTATTCGTTAAATATCAAGGTCTTAGTAGTGGCGAAAAAAGTGTGCTCGCTACAATTTCGGTGCTTCCGTCGTCGTGGTATAGTGTAAAAGATTTGTTTCACTATCTCGATATACACCACGGCAGCGACGAAGGAGTGAAATTTTTCGACAATCTTCACACCCTTGCCCGCAAAGGTTGGCTCAATTTTACCAAAGGCTGTTACAAAATTTCTGATTCGGCTAATAGTTTTTTAACATCGCTAAAAATTACCGAACAACATTATCTCCGCACGCTTATCGAAAAAGTTTCGGGATATTTTGCCAAACCGCAAATTGTTGAACGCCGCAAAGAATACGAGCATATTGCAGCCAACATCCTCGAAAAAATCAAGTCGCCATCAAAGAAACTTGCCCTTCTTGCCAAAAATTTTTCAAAATATTGCCTCAACCTCAAACAGAAATGTTTAGCGTTGAAATACAGCGATATGGCTGTTGATATTCAAAAACAAGTAGACGTTTACGACGAGGATCTTTGCAGTATTTTTGCCGAAAAAGCCGCCGTGCTAAATTCTGCCGGCAAATACGGCGAGGCAATAGAAACAGGTCTTAAATGCTTGGATTTCTGCGTTATGCACAAACGCCCAAACAAAACCAAAACCTACGCTTTGGAACTCTGTTACGGTGTAATGTCGTCGGCATTTGAGCGTTTAAACGATTACAAAAAATCGCTTCTCTATGCCCTCAAAGCCATTGAAACAGGTCGCCGAAACCGCAATTTTGGTGTTTACGAGCAAGCCACAAGTTATTACAACGCCGCAGTATCGCTCTACAAAAACGGCGAATATGCCCGAGCACGATTTTATATCATAAAGGCGTATGCCGAATATTGCAACGAAAACGGCGGTCATCGTCCCGGCTGGTTTTCAAAATGGAATATTAGGCGGATACATTATTGTGTAAGATATCGAATCAACTATCTTTTCTTGCGTATTTTCCATCATTTTTCTTCATAATTTTAAATAACTGGCGTTTTTTTTGTTATATTTGTGGCGATGACAAAATAAACATACACACTATGCCCATAAGCCTATACACCGCACATATTCGCGTTTTTGTAGCCGACGCGCCGGAACAGATGGCTCCTGTGCGCCAAAAACTTTGCCGAGTGCTTCAAAAAGCCGGCTTGGAAATTGTGAATCCGCCCGAAGATAAAGAACAAACTCACGACGTGATTGCAACTGCCTCTTGTTCAGTGCATATACTCGGCGAAGGTAGCGAAAACAACGCTATTGCCGAACACCAATATCGCGCCGCTCGTGGTATCCGATCCGAACAATTTAAAATGTTTGTGTGGAATCCGGCGGGAGTTATCAATCAATATGTCAACAACATACGAAGAGATATTGCCGAAAATACACTCTACTCGTCAAACCGTTCGCCAATTGTGTTTGTTGAGGAATTGCGAGGCATTATGAATATGCGTAAACAAGCCGCCGACGAAGTTCAGCAAAAAGATATATTCTTTATTTACAACGACTTAGATAAAGATACCGCCATCGACATTGCCAATATGTTGCAAGATATTCAATCGGTTGCACGCTTGAGCATTACCATGAACAACGACACCGACTACACGCAATACATCAAAAACCAGTTAACTGGCTGCAAAATCGGCGTTATATATTACAATTACGCCAGCGATTGGGTGCTTTCGTTTGCCCGTCAGGTGTGGAAAGATACCGGCGGGAGTAGTAGTAGCGCGCCATGGTTTATTATTGGCAACAGCGACCACGCCAACCCCGATGCCTTGAAAATTTTCGACGGCATTATTGCACACTCTGTTCGCGAAAAAAGTTTGATACCTTTGGATATCAAGATTTTTTACGATAAAACAATAGAAAATAAAACTACGGAATAAATTTTGTTACTACTTTTGCGGAAAAATAAAATATAATGCCCGCAGTTTGCCCATATCCCGGTCTACGTCCATTTAGCGAAGAGGAGAGTATCTTCTTCAAAGGTCGTGATTTGCATATTAGACAAATTGTTAAATTGTTGGAAACCAACAAGATGGCATTTATTACCGGAGCGTCGGGCGATGGAAAATCGTCGATGGTGTATGCCGGTGTTATTCCGTACATTAGGGCAGGATTCTTTAAATCGCAATACAACAGTTGGTTAATAGTAGATTTTAAGCCTCAGCGAAATCCTCTTAAATCACTTTCGGATGCTACAGCGGCAGAATTGGGCATTGATACCGCTGAATGTGCCGACCAACTTCAATTCGGATTTTCCTCATTAACAGACCTTTACAAGCAATCGGGAAATTATGTAACGGGCATTACCGAAGCTGTTAACAAGGGCAAAAATCTGTTGATCTTAGCCGACCAATTTGAGGAAATTTTCACCTATTCCGAAAATTTCAACGATGGCATTCCAAGCGACGAAAGCTACACTGCCATCAATCTTTTGTTAGAAACTATTAGAATTGCGGTAGCTGAACAATTACCTGTGTATGTGATATTTACCATGCGTTCCGACTATATTAGTCAATGCACTGTGTTTAAGCATTTGCCTGAATTTATTGCATACAGTCAGTTTTTTGTGCCGCAATTAAAACGCGAAGAAATTCGTCAAGTAATCGAAGAACCCGCAATACTTGCAGGCGGAAGCGTTTCGCCACGTCTTACAGAAGTGATAATCAATAATTTAAATGCAGGGTTCGACCAACTTCCCGTGCTGCAACATGCGCTCAATTTGCTTTGGAAAACGGCTCAAAACGGCAAAGTGGAACTCGACCTAATGCACCTTGCCAAAATTGCTGGTATTTCCAAAGATGTGCTTTCCGAACGCGAGCAAACGATTTTCGACGCTTGGTTTGCCACACGTCCAACGTATATGCAAAAATATTTTGCCAAGCCCGACCTCAATAATGTGCTCAACGCTCACGCCGGAATGCTCTACGAATCGGCTTACAACTATTTTGAGAAAAATGCAGATTGGGCCGACAAAAATATCACTCCCGAAGAAAGCAAGCAAATTATTGAAATTGCCTTTAAGAGTCTCACCAAAATCGACAACAACCGTCAGGTGCGAAACCGCTGCACATTGCACGAAATTACAGGCATTATCAATAAGCCAAATATCAATGAATCAACCGTTTGCGGAGTATTAAATATTTTCCGCGACGAAAACAATACACTCCTTCGTCCATTTTCGTTAAAAGACAATATCGAAACCCAATATCTCGATGGCGACACCGTGCTTGACGTTACCCACGAGGCATTAATCCGAAATTGGAAACTACTTTCAAAATGGGACAACGAGGAGCAAGCTAACCTCAACGAATACAACGAGTTTAATGCTCAGGTGCAACGTTGGCTCGACAATGGTCGCAAATCAGAATTTCTACTTCCGGCGGGCAACTATGCCGTGTTTAGTGAGTGGTACGAAAAATGCCGTCCGAACAAATATTGGATTCTAAAGCACGACACATCGCAACGTCCTGAAACCGAACGACTTCGCACAGCCACAAGTCGCATGGAAAAACTCGATGCCTATATGGAACAGAGCCACAACGCCATTCTGGCTCAAGAAAAATCGCGCCGTAGAAAAAACGTTTATGCCTTGTGCATTCTTTCGGCGTTTATTCTTGTGCTTGCGATTTTTTCGTGGTGGGCTTTGTCAGAAAAAAACAACGCAGAATATCAGTCAGACCGTGCAGCCGACCGTCAACGCTATGCCGAACAGCAACAGCACATTGCCGAAAACGAACGTCAAATGGCAGAGTTTCAAAAAAATCTTGCTCAGCAAGCCAACGACGAGGCTCAGCAACAACGCGATTCGGTAAAAATTCTTTACGACCGTGCACGTGCTGCCAAACGCGAATCCGACCGTGCACGCCGCCTTGCCGAAGAGGCTCAACAACTTGCCGAACAAGAACGCCGCAATGCCGAATATAGTTACGAAATAGCTCAGCAACAGCGCGATACAGCCGAACGCGAACGTCGCAATGCCCTGTATCAACGCGACCTTACCAAAGTGGCAAACGATAGCGCGGCGCATCTCTATTACATTGCCCTTAGTAACACCTTGGCTATGAAGGCTAAAAACCAATACGAGGACAAAACACTCAACCTTCGTCTTGCCAAAACCGCTTGCGAAATGAACCGAAAAGGTGGTAGCGACCAAATCAATGCCGACCTTTACGATGCCATGCTCTTTGCAATGGAGCAAAACAATATTATTAAACCGCTGAATATCAATTCGTCGGCACCAATTAAATCGTTCATTATCAATCCTTCGGGACAAATCGTTACCTTTGCATCCAACGGCAACATTGCCAAATACAAAATTACGGGCAACGGTAAGGTGGATAATGTCGACAACATAGAACTCACCAACAACGGTTATCGCGTGCCGGTAGAATCGGCAGAGTTTTTAACTTCCTCATTGATAGTGTATTCTGCCAAAGACCGCAAATCGTATATCATCGACATCAATTCCAAAAAACGCATACCTTTGCCCGCAGTCAACGATTATATTCAAGCTGTTTCGCCATTGCAGGATGGTAAAAAATCAGATGCTGTGCAGCAATTTGCAGTGGCTTACGTGGGTGGCAAAGTGGCAATTATGAATCCCAACGGCGAAGAAACCATTGCCCAAAAAGAGTTTGATGTTAACATCACCGACATTTATTACCACAGCAACAACAAACTTTACGTGCTGTTTCACGATGGAAGTCTCGCCAAGTGGAATCCCACAACCAACGATGTTGAAAAAATTCTACCTGCAATTCCGGCTTTGCACGCTTTTAAAATGGCTGCCATTACCGACAAAAACCTTCTTGCAGTATGTTACAGCAATGGTGATATTCAGTTTGTTAACCTTAAAAACGATACCCAAGGCAACAAAATGGCAGGCGGACATTCAAAACTTGAAAACCTACTCTACGACCCCAAATCGGGCATTCTTGCGCTGTCGTCGGCAGATAAACGCATTTCGCTTATCAATACCAACAATCTCAACGAAAAACCTCTTGTAATAGAGGAACACAGTCTCGGCAATAGCAAAGTTAAGTGTATGAGTTTCAACAATAAAGGCGTACTCTTTGCCCTCACCGACGACAATAAACTTAGATTTTGGGATACAAACCCGCAAATATATGCCAACGGTTTGTCAAAAATGAATTTAGCATCGCTTTCAGATACAGAATGGGACTTGATTATGGGACGCGAATTTTCAGAACGGTAATCTTTAACTAACTTAGGCTATGGATTTTACAACATTAGACTTAATATTGATAATAATTGCAGCCATTTTGATTGCGGTGGTGGTAATTATTAAACTCAACACCAAGAAATATATTCTCCGTGCCACTCGCCGTATCGACGACCATTACGGATCGTTGCTCAACAAAAGTCAGAACGAAAATCGCCGTCTCAACACCATTTACAACGAACTTAAAACGCAATCCGCAGCCCAAAAATCATCGTCGGCAAATGCCAACACTCCGCAATTACGACGTGTGGAACGCATTGCAGCCGAGCAAGTTAACCTTCAAGCTCAACAAGACGAACTTGCCACTCGCAACCGTCAACTGTGGGATATGAGCGTAAGCATCGAAAAAGAACGTCAGCATATTCAAGAACTCAAAACCGAAATCGAAGGACAGCACCGCTCTGTTACATCGTCGATACGATACGCCAAACAGATTCAAAATGCCGCCCTTCCGCACGAAGATATTTTAAACGAAACGTTTAAAGATATTTTTCTTCTTTGGCGTCCCCGCGATATTGTTAGCGGCGATTTTTATTGGATGAAACGCATTGGCGACAACCTTATTTTTTCCATTGCCGACTGCACGGGACACGGCGTTCCCGGTGGATTTATGAGTATGCTCGGTGTGGCATTCTTAAACGATATTTGTGTGGAATTCAACTCAGAAACCACGCCTGCACTCATTCTTGAACAACTTCGCAACAAGGTGATTATCACCCTAAAACACGACGACGACGAACATCTTGTGCAAAAAGACGGCATCGATATGAGTATCTGTATTCTCAATCTTGCTACCCAAAAAATGCAGTTTGCCGGTGCCAACAACGGAATGTACCACGTGCGCGGCAGTCAACTTACCGAATACAAGCCCGTGCGAAATCCCATTGGCGAATATCCGCGAATGATTCCCTTTGAAAATCACGATGTTGACATTCAATCAGGCGATTATATTTACCTATTTACTGATGGTTTTACCGACCAATTAAATGCTGAAAATCATAAGTTTACACCGCGTCAACTGCGACAATTGCTTTGCGATATCAATGCACAAACCAAAGTGGCAGCCCAACAATCCGAAATGCTCAACCAAGCCTTAGAACAATGGCGACAAGGCGTTAGGCAAATGGACGATATTTTAATTGGCGGTTATTGCATTAAATAAACACAAAAAAGATGATGAGATTTTTTCGACACATATTAATAATAGTAGCCACATTTGCTATAACGGCGGCACAGGCTCAAAACGACACACTTTCGGAGTGGCATTTGTTTAACAACGCCGCATCCGACAATGCCCAAGAAGACAACGTTACCGAAACTGTTCAAGCCACCGACTCTGTTGCCGAACAACTCAACACCCTTATAAATCTCTATTCCATAGGCAAATACGGTCAGGTACTTGTACTTGCCCGCGATATGGGTCGCCATAGTCAACTTACCAAACAGCAAAACCTTATTCGCCTAAAATACGACATTGCAGCATTCAAAGAGTTGGAATTTCACCGTCAGGCAGATAGTGCAGCGAAACTTTTTTTTCAAAAAGACCCATTTTACAAAGCCAACTCAAACGACCCTCTGCCGTTTCGCGAGGTGTTAGACAATTACTACACAATGCCAAAATTTGCGGCGTGGGCATCAATAGGAATGTCGTCGGTAAAGCCGCTGTTAGACACCGTGCGCAATATTATCGACACCGTTTCGCAAAAACCTGATTATCAAATTACTGGATTTTCGTTTCAAATGGGTTTTGAATACCGTCCGTGGAAAATATTTTCGATTTCAATAGCTCCCACCATCACGGGCTACTACCTCGAACGCACCACACTTCGCACCGAAGATGCCAAATTTATTTACAAAGAGCATGCACACATTCTTTCTGTGCCAATTTGCTTAGAAACAGGCATTTACACACGTTACGAAAAATTTATTCCATCGATTTACGCCGGTGCTCAGGCTAAATACATAATTCGTTCAAGCTACACCGCCACCACCGATGCCAAAGGCGTATATTCCGAAACTCCCGAAAAAACTATCGACAACGAAACAAAAAACCGTCTAAACTACTCACTTGTAGGAGGTTTAAAACTCAATTACAATCCGCGTCGAATAACATTCTTTGTAGATTTTGGCGTTGCTTACGACCTTCTTGCGTACAACAATCCAAAAAAAATCTACTCAAACCACCGATTGTTTTACCAAAACCTCTATGTGCCTGATATTTACCGAATGTTTGAAATATCGCTCAGCGGTGGTGTAAAATTTAACTTACATTATAAAACAGTTGCAAAATACAATTACGGCTACTAACACTTACCACTATGAAAATAACAAAATACATATTATTAATAATCTCAGTATCAATACTTTGGGCGTGTAACGATTCTACCGTTTACCCCGATGTTAAGAATCTACCCGTCAAAGCGTTAGATTTAAACATTTCTAACATTCGTTTGGCTTATCCAATGCCCGACGGCTCTATGGTTGTTCCCGTAGACAAAGACAGCGCATTGGCAGTGGCAAGGGTTTCACCAGATGGAAGTTTCACATTGTCAGAAACTTTGCCTTTAAAATACACAACCTATTTTATTGCCAACTCTGCGGGTGAATCGCTGATGTACAATTATATTTTTTCTGACGATTTGGGATACTCAGTTATAAAATTAGACGAATACGGAAGCATTGCATACAACGGTCAAATCGAAGGCTATGTACCTATTACATTGTTAGATAATGGCGATATTGCATATATCAAACAAGAGTCAGTTAACGGCAGCCTTACCGAAAAACCAGTGATGCACATTGTGGGCAAAAACTTTAAATATGTAATGGCAAGAGATTTTTATTGCTCCGATGCGTTTGCCTACGACGACAAAATTTTAATGTACAATTATTCGGGCGACTATTGCATTTTTAACACCAACGGCACTTATGTAAACAAAGGCAGCTTAGGCCGCGACATCTACAAAATCTTTTACGCCGACGGTTTTCTCTACCTAATTACCATTGCACAAATAGATTTTACCATCGATGAGCTTCTCGAACAACCTGAAGAAACCGGCGTTACCGAATGGGGAATTACCAAAATGGACGACCAAGGCAATCAAATTTTCACCTCTACAGTTAGTTCGCTCGCATTGTTTGGCAATTTTTCAACCGATGAAAAAAATATAATTGTAACAGGTTCTATATCAACCGACTACAAAAAAGGCGAAGGCTACGGTGCAATTTTCCTCTTAAACAAAGATTCGGGTACGCTTGAAGAAACAATTGCCTTAGATTATGTTGACTGCGATTTGCTGCCAATTTACATTGTTCCAAACAAAAAAGCCGGTTACATCGTATATACTTTGAGGCGAAATAATTTTGATGAAGTTACCACCGAACTCAAGGATTTTGCCCACATCGACAATGGTAAATTATACATTTACACCACCAACGACCTTCATAAACTGCAGATTAATAATAATATAAATAACCAACAATGAAAACGTACATCAATACTTTTATTTGTTTTTTGGCACTCTCCCTCATAGCCACATCGTGTCATAAAGACGACAACGAAGACCCTACTCCCATAGAAGAAAAGGATTTCCAAACTGTTCCCTACTCTTTTACAGCCACTCTAACCCCCATGTCGGACAATCCCGAAGGCATTGAATTAAAAAAAGCATTTGCCAATGGCGACGTTATCGAAGTTACTAATGCTCAGATACTTTACGAACCTTTGGTTCTCTCTTGCACCGAATTCAACGGCAAAACTGCAGCCACATTTTCGGGCGAATTAAAAGTAAAAAAAGATGTTGACGTTGCCTCCACCCTCAGACTCTCGGCTGTATTAAAAAACACCAACACCAAAACCCTCTACAACAGTGGAAAACCCTTTACCGACGTTGTGGAAATTTCCAACACCACCGACGGCTTCGACCAATATAGTTATTGGAGCTGCGCAAACATCGTAGATAACAAAATTGAGCTGACACAAAGCACGGTGTTTGTGGAGGTTAACATGCCACTTCTTGGTACAGTTGTTAATTTAACAAATGGTCAAGCATTTGATAATCCACGTCTTAAAGGTAAACATTATTATGCTGTTTCCAATGGTACAACTGTTGAATGTAAAGAGTTACTATTTAAACAGAAGTTGGATAATAAAGATAAATCATTTTATAAAATAACAGCAACATTATCAGAGGATCTTATTCCTGCATTGTTTTCAATTGGTGAAAACCAACAAGTATATTTCAGTAGAGGCAACCTTCAATATCGTCCTATGGACGGTAAATGGCGTTTGGCTCCGCAACAATATCATCATTGCCTTAAAAACACACAGGACGTTGGTGAAGATTATGCAAAATGGAAAGAAGAAGATGATTGGTCTGACTACTTTTGGTTTGGTGCTTGGGTCGAAGGCGGTTCCCCAAATTGGGCAAAAGAGAACGCTCTCTTGGTAGATTATCAAGTGCCTGTTGATGCCAATGGCTATGTTAGTGGCGCTTGTGCTTTCGGAGGGGCAAAATGGACACTTCTCACCATTGACGAATGGTCTTATTTGCTTGAAAAACGTGCAAATGCTAAACAAAAAACAGGAGGTGCTGTAATCATTATTGATCAAGCTAACAATATCAAAATTAATGGTTGGGTTATTTTACCCGATGATTGGGTTACTCCCAACAATTTGAAACCCTTTGAAGGAGAATTTGAAGTGCAATATGAAAAAGATATACCCAATCAGTATACTATAGAAGAATGGAGTGAAATGGAATCATCAGGTGCTGTATTTCTTCCCGCCATTGGTCAACTATTTGAAACAATAGCTTCGTTAAAAGGATATGCCCAATATCAGTCGCTTACCTATAGTGTAAACCAAGATGCAGGATGTGGAATATGCTTTGATGCATTTAGTAATTATGTTCTATGTTACGATTGGGCTATTCTTAAACAAATGGGAACTCCCGTCCGCTTGGTTCAAAAAAATGTAACCGCCACCGTAAAAGTCGAATAATCCTCACTGAACATCAACTCACCTAAAATTAACAAACACAATGCGCACTTATATCAATACTCTCATCGCCCTTTTGACATTTACCATCTTTGCCACATCGTGTTCAAAAAACGATGACCAACCAGAACCAACGACTTTCTCCAATGGGATCAACGCGATAAGCTCATATCTTTTATGGTAAGATTGGTTAAGAAGGTGGAATAAAAATTCCACCCTTTCCCACTTGACTTTTTCCAAAACTTTCCATATATTTGCCTAACCTTATTTGATTTTTGATTGATAAATGAGCACGGGCATTTGTCCATATCCCGGTCTACGACCGTTTACCGAAGCGGAGAGCATCTTCTTCAAGGGACGCGACTTGCATATTAGGCAAGTTGTAAAGTTGTTGGAACTCAATAAGATGGCTTTCATTATCGGTGCATCGGGCGATGGTAAATCGTCGATGGTGTATGCCGGTGTGATGCCGTATATCAGTGCGGGATTCTTTAAGTCGCAGTTTAACAGTTGGTTGGTGGTGGATTTTAAGCCGCAACGAAACCCGCTTGAATCTATCGCCGGAGCTTTGGCTAAGGAAATAGGTATCGACAATCAAAAATGTGCCAACGAACTGCAAGTTGGATTTTCCTCTATCATAGATATTTACAAGCAATCGGGCTGTTATGTTACCGGCGTTGACGATGCTGTAAACAAGGGCAAAAACCTCTTAATCATTGCCGACCAATTTGAGGAGATTTTTACCAATTCGGAAAATTTCAACAATGGCGTTCCCAGCGAAGAAAGTTACACTGCCATCAATCTTTTGTTAGAAACTGTGCGAATCTCTATAGCCGAGCATTTGCCTGTGTATGTGATATTTACAATGCGTTCAGACTATATTTCGCAGTGCACTGTGTTTAAAGATTTGCCCGAATTTATTGCTTACAGTCAATTTTTTGTGCCGCAATTGAAGCGTGCCGAAATTCGTCAAGTAATAGAGCAACCGGCATTGTTGGCAGGCGGAAGCGTTTCTACTCGTCTTACCGATGTGTTAATCAATAATTTAACATCGGGGTTCGACCAATTGCCCGTGCTTCAACATGCGCTCAACCTTCTTTGGAAAACAGCCGACAATGGTCATCAACAGCTTGATTTATTGCACCTTGCCAAAATTGCCGGCATATCGTGCGAAATGCTTGGTGGCGACGAACGCCGTCAATACGACCGTTGGTTTGCATCGTTGCCCGATTATCAAAAAAAATATTACGAAAAACCCGACCTCAACAATGTGCTAAATGCCCATGCCGGAACGCTTTACGAATCGGCTTACCACTATTTTATGCACAATGCCGATTGGGCAGACAAAACCATCACCCCCGACGAAAGCAAGGAGATTATCGAAATTGCTTTTAAAACTCTCACCAAAATCGACAACAACCGTCAAGTGCGCAACCGCTGCACACTCAAAGAGATAACTGGCATTATCAATAAGCCTAACATTTCGGAAGCCACGGTTTGCGGTGTGCTCAATATTTTCCGCGCCGAAGAAAACACACTTTTGCGACCGTTTGCCATTCAGGGAAACCTTGAAACTCAATATCTTAGCGGCGACACTATGCTCGACGTTACCCACGAGGCATTAATCCGTAATTGGAAACTCCTTTCGCAATGGGATTTAGAAGAACTCGAAAACCTAAAAGAATACAACGATTTCAACACTCAGATGCAACGTTGGCTAAGCAATGGACGTAGTCCTGTATTTCTTTTATCTTCAGGCAATTATGCTATTTTTAGCGAATGGTACAACCGTTGTCGGCCCAATAAATATTGGATTTTAAAACACGACAATTCGCAACGCACCGAAATTGAAAAACACCGCATTGCCTCAAGTTTGATGGAAAAATGCGACACGTTTATAGAGCAAAGTCACGAAGCCATTGTTGCCGCCGAAAAATCGCACCGAAGAAAAATTGCCATTGCCATTTGTGCATTGTTGGTGTTTATTGCGGGCTTGTCGATTTTTTCGTGGTGGGCTATGAGCGAAAAAGAAAAGGCTGAACTTGCGCGTCATAATTCCGAAAATTCAGAACGCATTGCCAAAGAGCAAAAAGACTTTGCCGTGGAGCAACAGCAAAAGGCTGAAAAAGCCAACACTTACGCCGAACAACAACGCGACTCGGCACAGCTGATGTATCAACAAGCAATGGCGGCAAAATTAGAATCCGACCGCGCCCGTCGTCAGGCAGAAAAATCGCAAAAAGAGGCTGAGCGTGAACGTCAAAACGCCGAAACCAATGCCCGCATTGCCGAAGAACAACGCGAAAATGCCGACCGCGAACGTCAAAATGCACTTCATCAAATCGACCTTACCAACGAGGCTAACAGCAATGCCGCACGATTGTATTACGTGGCTCTCTGCAACACTCTGGCTATGAAGGCAAAAAACCAATACGAGGACAAAACGCTCAACCTTCGTCTTGCCAAAACCGCTTGCGAAATGAACCTCAAAGGCGGTGGCAATACTCAAAAAAATGCCGACCTCTACGATGCTATGCTTTTTGCCATGGAAGAAAACCGGATAATTGAGCCGCTCAACATTTCGGGCGGACCATTCAAAGCTTTTGCCATCGACCCCGCCGGATGTATTGTTACCATTGCCGAAGATGGCACCATAGCCCGTCATCGCATTACCAGCAACGGCTCTACCGAACCTGTAAATATCAACAACACAATTGTTAACAAAATTCCGGTAGAATCAGCCGTTTTTGTAACTCCCTCGTTGATAGTGGTTTCGGGCAAAGACCGCCGTTCGCATATTTTAAATACTGCCAACAATCAAATCACCCGTTTGCCCAATGTCAACGATTATATTTACGCAGCATCGCCGTCGCCCGATGGTCAAAAATGCGCCGTGGCATATATCAACGGCATTGTTGTAATTGTAAATCCCAACAGCGGAAACATCGAAACCGAGCATAATTTTGCCACCGCCATCACCGATGTTTATTACCACAACAACGACAATGTTTATGTGCTTTGTCACGATGGAAGCCTATTGAAATGGACTATTTCTACAAATAATGTAAAAAATATTCTTCCGCCAAACACCCGTCACAAGGCGTTTAAAATGGCAGCCGTTACCGACAAAAACCTTCTTGCAGTATGTTACAGCGATGGTGATATGCAGTTTGTAAACCTCAATACCGACCAAAAAGGCAACCGAATGGCAGGCGGACATTCAAAACTTGAAAATATGCTCTACGACCCCGCCACAGGTATTCTTGCCCTGTCGTCGGCTGATAAACGCATTTCGCTAATCAATACCAACGATTTCAACGAAAAACCTCTTGTAATTGAAGAGCATTGTTTAAACAATAGTCGCATTAAGTGTATGGGATTCAACAACAAAGGCGTTCTCTTTGCCCTTACCGACGACAACAAAATGCACCTTTGGGATACCGATCCGGGCACTTACGCCGATGCTCTTGCGGCTATGAATCTTTCGCCGCTGACAGATTCGGAATGGAATTTAATTGTAGGTCGCGAGTTTTCGGAAAAATAAAACATTGATACTATGGAAATTACAACATTCGACATAATATTGATAATAATTGCAGCGGCGTTGGCGGTGATGTTGATTGTAAGCCATTTAACCACCCAAAAACGCATTAAACGAGCTGCGCAACGTGCCGATCGCAATTATGCCGACCTTCTTCGCCATGCCGACAGCGAAATTCGCCGAATCACCACCCTCTACAACGATATTAAAAAACAATCTTCGCCCCAAAAATCCGCCGAAGAAACATCTGTGATAAATACTGCGCAACTTGTTGATGTAGAAAAACTTGCTACAGAACAAAAGAAACTCGAAGCCCAACAAGAAGAACTTGCCGACCGCAACCGTCAACTTTGGGATATGAGCGTGGCAATCGAAAAAGAGCGTCAGCATATTCAAGAATTAAAAAACGATATTGAAAGTCAGCATTATGCGGTAACGTCGTCGATACGATATGCCAAATTGATACAAAACGCGGTGTTGCCCTCGGAAGAAATTTTACGACAATCGTTTGGCGATGTTTTCCTTTTTTGGCGTCCTCGCGATATTGTTAGCGGTGATTTTTATTGGATGAAACGCATTGGTAACACTGTGATGTTTTCGGTTGCCGACTGCACGGGACACGGTGTTCCCGGGGCATTTATGAGTATGCTCGGTGTGGCTTTTCTCAACGAAATTTGTGTAGATTTTACCCCCGAAACTCACCCCGCACAAGTGCTTGAAGAGTTGCGCCGAAAGATAATCACCACTTTAAAACAAGATACCGACTCATCAACACAAAAAGACGGAATGGATATTGGGCTTTGTATGCTCAACCTTGCCAATATGACAATGCAGTTTGCCGGTGCCGACATTAGTCTTTACCACGTGCGCGGCTCGCAAATTACCGAATATTCTTGCGTACGCAATCCTGTGGGCATATATCCGCTAATGCGCGATTTTGAAAACCTTGATGTAGACGTAGAAACCGGCGATTATTTGTATATGTTTTCCGACGGATTTGCCGACCAGTTTAACCCTGAAAATCACAAGTTTACAATACGCCGTTTGCGCGAACTCATTGTTGACATCAACACCAAAACCAAAGTGGCAGCCCAACAAGCTCAACTTTTAGAAACCGCCCTCGACAAATGGCGCAACGGCACTAATCAAATGGACGACATTCTCATTGGCGGATATTGTATAATGTAAACCCAAATGCTATGAAAAAGCTATTCAACATATTGATAATAATGGCGTTGGCAGTGGCGGCAAATGCTCAAACCGACACTCTGCAAAAGCCAAATCTTTTTCGCAATGCCACTTCCGACACCGAAGAAAACAGCGATGTTTCTACCCACGTAACTAATTCGCAACGTGTTGATTCTGTGGCAGAAAGTATCAGGAATTTGTTGTCGTTGTATTCGTCAGGCAAATATCTCGACGTGCTCGACCTTTCAAAAGAAATTCACAAAAAATATCACCTTTCGCAAACTCAAAACCAATTGCGTCAAAAATACACAATTGCAGCCTACAAAGATTTGGCATATCACCACGAAGCCGACAGCGCTGCCAAAGTTTTTTTGCAAAAAGACCCGTTTTACAAAGTGATGAGATTCGACCCTGTGCCGTTTCGCGATGTGCTAAATAATTATTACACAATGCCTAAATTTTCGCTCTGGATGTCGCTTGGGTATTCTACCCTTAAGCCGCATTTAGACACCGTGCATGTTATCATCGACACCTTGCAGCGCAAACCCACATACGAGGCTGTGGGTTTTTCAGCGCAATTGGGCTTTGAATACCATTTTATGCGCTTTCTCTCGGTGTCGGCGGCTCCCACATTCACCACTTACGAAATGAACCGTTCGTCGAAACGCAGCGAAATTTCAACGTTTTACTACAACGAAAAATTTCAAACCATTGCCTTGCCTATTTTTGTCGAAGCGTATTGGTACATGGGGCGATACTTTTTTGTGCCGTCGGTGTATGCCGGAGTGCAAGCTAAATATTTGATACAATCGAAGTTATCCACCTACGAAGAAACCGACGGAGTGTATCTCGACATTCCCTCGTATGAGGAAAATACCGACATCAAAAACCGTTTCAACGTGGCAATGCTCGGCGGCATCAGACTCAATTTCAACCATCGTAGAATGACCTATTTTGGCGACCTCGGCATTGCTTACGACTTAAATGAATTAAACAATGCGTCGAAAAAGCTTGAAAACAAGCCACTTATCTACAATCAAACTTTTATTCCCGATAGTTATCATATAATTGAATATCTCATTAGGTTGGGCGTAAAAATCAACCTCAAATACACAACAATTGCAAAATTTGATTACGGACATTAATGCATTGAATATATGAACGTTACAAAATACATATTGGCAACATTTATCATTCTTGCCACCGCTTGCAACGATACCGAATATATCGAAGCTCCTCAGTTGCCGGTTAAATCTGTGTTGATTGACAACAAGGAATTTGGGAGCATTATTGATATTTTTACAATGAACGACGGCGTGGCTGTAAAAAGAAATACCGATTATGATAACCTTTCGTTTATTATTATCCACCCCGACGGCACTACCACGTTTACCGATCCCATTCCGCGTTTCGACAAAAAAATTGACGAAGCAACGTATATGAAATTTACTCTTGACCATCCGCGAAACAATAAGGGCGAACTATTTGTTTGGGGCACACCAAGCGAAGATGAAGAACCCACTCTCAAAGTGGCAAAGTTTGATAGCGACGGACATTTGATTTACAACAAAGAATTCAATGATATTGAAGGCATTTTCGACGGTATGGCGTGCAACAATGGCAATTTTGTGTTTTTCTGCCAAGATTATTACGAACACAGCGACACCAAACGCTTTGTAATGCGCGTAATTGACCCAAACGGCGAACTCAGAAACTATGAAATTGTGTTAGATTCCGACCTTATTCCCGAAACTGTATGTTTCGATGATTGTCTTAATTATGAAGATAATATTCTGATTATTAATCAAAACGAATACTTTATTTTTAAGATGGACGGCTCGTTTGTAAATTCCGGCGAATTTGAAGGTCTTTGCGTTTATGAATCAAATGCCAAATATGCCAACGGGGCTCTCTATTTTATGTCGTTAAAAGATATTTGGACCGAAGATTACTTTGGTTTACAATACTATATCCACAAAATTGATTCTGAAGGCAACTTGATTTTTTCCAAGCCATTCGACGTTTACGATCCGTCGTACAACATCACCATTAACAAAGATAAACTAATTGTGTCCGGCTCGGTAAGCCGTGGCAATTACGATGATTTTTATGGGCAAATATGGCTTTTAAATTCCGACAACGGCAATCTAACCGACTCTATAACACTCAATTACAACGGTAATGTAATGCCATACGTTATTAATCCTGCCTCTGATGGCGGCTACGATGTATATTTAACCCGTTACAAGGCTTCTGATATTTGGCTCAAAAACGAAAATATTCCTCTATATATCTATCATACAGACGATTTGCGCAACATCAAAGTAGAATAATTAACACCTTTAAACTATGAACAAAAAAATTTTCAACATATTAGTTGCTATTGTTTTGATGGTAACTTCTTGTGGTAAAGACGATAACAAGCCGGAGCCATCGCCCAATCCCGAACCAAATAAGGATACAATGTTTGTAGTTGTGCCAATAAATATTGAGGCAAATATCAGTGGGTCAACGTTTTCGGATGGTGATGCGCTACTTGTTACCAATACCGAAATTCTTGTTGAACCTGCCACTCTTACGCTAAAAAACAATAGTGGCAACACCGCCGTTTTTGCCGGAGATTTAAAGGTAAAAGAAAGTGCAACATTGGCTTCGGGCACAACAAAACTCACCGCCGCGCTTACTTCTAATAATGATGAAAACGCTCACAATCACGGACTTCCAACTACCGAAGTTACTCCAATTTCGTCATTATCCGAAGGGTTGGCAAAATATGGCTATTTCGCTTGCAACGATTTTATTTTCAATAGCAACGGCAACACCATTACGCTTACCTTGCGCACCGCTTTTATAGAATTTAGTATGGATTTTACCGGAGCAAAGGTGCTGATGACTACCAAAGACAAACGTTTTTACCGTTATTATTTGCCTCATAATGCAATGTTTGCCCTGCCCGACGGCACTCTGGTTGAGAGTCAAATTTTGAATTTTTCGCAAACTATCAACATTGAAGCCGATGGATATGAATATTCCGTAACACGCTCATTACCCGAAGATTGTATTCCCGGGGTGTTTTCGGTTTCGGGCAATCGTCAGGTGTTTTTTAGCAAAGGAAATTTGCAATATTGCCCCTACGACGACTCGTGGCGTTTGGCTCCCGAACAATACATTATTTGTTTCAACGAAGACCATTATGTAGGTGTCAATTATCAAGAGTGGCAAGGCGAAGGGCAATGGATCGACCTTTTTGGCTATGGTTCGTGGCTCGATGGCGAAGACCCCACCTGCACCGACACCGATTACGAATCTTATTATCCGGCATGCGATTATGATATGAATTTTGAGGGCGATGTTTATATCGAGGGCGATTGGCAAACCCTCAGTGCCAAAGAGTGGGAATACCTTCTTGGAGCAAACGAAAACAAAGATTCGCCAAGGCGTACCAATGCTTCGGATTTGTATCATTGGGCAACGGTGTTTGGCGTGCCCGGCTTTTTAATTTTGCCCGACGAAAGCACCGTAGAAGTTGACGTGGAATATTCCGATAAAGAAGAATGGGCAGAGTTGGAAGCTGAGGGTGCATTGTTTCTGCCGCTTGAAGGCTACCGTTTTAGCGATATTCTCTACGATGTGGGCACTTGCGGATATTATTGGTCGAGTTCGGGCTCATACGAAGACGATTACAACGCAATAGGAATGATGCTGATACCCGAAACCGAAGAAGCCGCAAGTAAAATGTTAACACGTGCCAATGGTCAAAGCGTGCGCCTTGTAAAAAATATTGAATAACAATTAAAACCAAAAACTATGAAAAAGACTATCTTATTTATATTCACAGCGTTGCTATTGGCAACATCGTGTGGCAAAGATGACGACGGCGCACAACCGTCTACCACCGACACCACCACCGTAGACCCAAACAAAACCATTGTGGTGCCGTTTTCGATAGCTATAGCCAACGGAGCTGACATTCTTTCACCGTCGGACAATAATCTTACAATGCACATCGAAGGCGAAAGCATCAAAGCCACAGACTTAACGTTAACCATTGATAATTACACATTTAGTGGCAATATCGAATTGCTTGAATCTAAGGCTCAAGATTTTAACGATGGCAAAATCGATATCACCGGCATATTTAATACCACGCCGGCAAATGCAATTAATCAATCTTCCACATCGTTAAGCCATTTAAAAAGCAATTGCTCACACACTTACATGGCAACATTTGCCTCAAATGCCAATAGTTTTTCGCCTGTAGACAAAACTATTTACCTTACTTTTAAGGTGGCAGACGAGCAAAAAAAGTTTGACCTCAACTGCAACGGCGAAACTATTGAATGTTTGTCATTTAGCCCCAATCGCGAAATATGGATTGCCGTACCTTGCCTCAACAACGGCACTGCCAAAATCTCCGGCGCAATGATTAGTAACACTGTAAAAATCTTAGAAGCGGGCACTTTTTACGAAGCCGACCGCACCGAAGTTGTAGATATGGGTTTGCCGTACAAAATTCTTTGGCGCAATAGAAATCTCGGTGCCGACGCGCCCTCCGATTATGGCAAATATTACGCTTGGGGACAAACCACTGGTTACGAACAAAACGAGCCACATCCTTTTGGACCAAGTACTTACAGCAATACCACCGACATCAACGACCCTGCCACTGCCGAATTGGGCGATGGTTGGCGAATGCCCACTTACGACGAACTTCGCGAACTTGCCAAACACAAAGCCACTTACGATAAAGGTTACACTTTTGAAAACGACTATGGCAGTGTATATCTGCCTGTTGCGGGTTTTCGCGACGAAACCGGCGTGCACGACTACGAAGATTATGGTTATTGCTGGACCTCAACCCTTGTACCCGACCGTCCCGGCATAGCGTGGAGCATGTATTTTTTTGAAGGTTGCGCCTACATGCACCACGACAAACGCTATTATGCCCAATCTGTTCGCCCGGTTTTGGCATTAGAATAGTGTTTATTTTTCATAACATTTTTTAACTACACAAACATTGGCATATTTTCTGTTGTTTTTTACTTTTGCAAGTGAATTTTAAAGGAAAAATGCCGTCAATTTGCCCATATCCCGGTCTGCGACCATTTGCCGAGGAGGAGAGTATCTTCTTCAAAGGTCGTGATTTGCATATTAGGCAAATAGTAAAGTTATTGGAAACCAACAAGATGGCATTTATTACCGGTGCGTCGGGCGATGGAAAATCGTCGATGGTATATGCCGGTGTTATTCCGTACATTAGGGCAGGATTCTTTAAGTCGCAGTTCAACAGTTGGTTAATCGTGGATTTTAAACCTCAACGAAATCCTCTTAAATCTATTACCGATGCGGCTGCGGCAGAATTTGGTATCGACAACACCAACTGTGCCGACCAACTTGAACTCGGTTTTTCCTCATTAACTGACCTTTACAAACAATCGGGCTATTACGTTACCGACCATCCCGATGCCATAAACAAGGGCAAAAACCTCTTAATCATTGCCGACCAATTTGAGGAAATTTTTACCAACGCCGAAAACTTCAACGCCGGACAACCCAGCGACGAATCGTACACCGCCATCAACCTTTTGTTAGAAACTGTACGAATCTCCATAGCCGAAAAACTCCCTGTGTATGTGATATTTACTATGCGTAGTGACTTTATTAGTCAATGCACCGTGTTTAAAAATCTTCCTGAATTTATTGCATACAGTCAGTTTTTTGTGCCGCAATTAAAGCGCGACGAAATTCGCCAAGTAATCGAAGAACCCGCTGTGCTTGCCGGAGGTAGCGTGTCATCGCGTCTTACTGAAGTGCTAATCAACAACTTAAATTCAGGTTTCGACCAATTGCCCGTGCTTCAACACGCATTAAATCTTCTTTGGAAAATGGCAGACAACGGTGCTCAACAATTGGATTTGATTCACCTTGCCAAAATTGCGGGCATTTCAAAAGATGTGCTTTCGGAGCAAGAGCAAAAGGAATTTGACAAATGGTTCAACAGCCGTCCCGAATACGAGCGAAAATATTTTGCCAAACCCGACCTCGACAATGTGCTAAATGCCCATGCTGGAATACTTTACGAATCGGCGTTCGACTATTTTAACCAAACTGCCTTTTGGGCGCAAAAAAACATCACACCCGAAGAAAGTAAGGAGATTATCAAAACGGCATTCAAGTGTTTGACCAAAATCGACAACAACCGTCCCGTGCGTAACCGCTGCACACTCAACGAGATAACAGGCATTGTAAATCGCGACCATATTACCAACGCCACAGTGTGCGGAGTTATCAATATTTTCCGTTCGCCCGAAAACACTCTTTTGCGACCGTTTATTGTAGACAACGCTCTCGAAACCAAATATTTAAGTGGCGACACTGTTCTCGACGTTACCCACGAGGCTTTAATCCGAAATTGGAAACTCCTCACCGCTTGGGACGCCGAGGAGGAATCATTCACCAAAGATTATTACGATTTTAACTCACAGTTGCACAGATGGTTGCAAAACGATCGCAAACCGCAATTCTTACTCACATCGGGAAGTTTGAGTTATTTTGATACTTGGTACCAAAACTGCAACCCAAATCCATATTGGCTGGCTAAATACGACAATAGTAAACTACCTGAAAAACAAAAACTTAAAGAAGCCGACATTCAGTATCAAAACATCGGCGACTATATCACCGCCAGCGACAATGCCGTAAAAGCCGAAGAACGCGCCCGCCGTCGTCGTATACGCAATTTGATAATTGGTGCAGCCGCTTTTGTAGTATTTTTGATTGCATTCTCATCGTGGGCTTTGCACGAGCGGGTGATTGCTCAAAACGAGCGCGACCGTGCCAACGAGCAAACCGAACTTGCTAAGCAACAGCGCGATACTGCCGAAATGCAAAAACAGAAGGCAATCAAAGCCACCGAAGAAGCCGAGCAAGAGCGCAAAAAAGCCGAAGATGCCGCCGCTGCCGCCCTCGTAGCACAAAAAGAGACCCAAATTGCATACGACAGTGCCAACGCTGCCCGACTTCTTGCCGACCAAATGAAAGACGAGGCTATTGCCAATCTTCACCGTGCCGAAGATGAACGAAAACGTGCCGACAGTGCCCGCAACAATGCCGACATTGCCCGTAAAAATGCCGAAATGGAAAAAGAGCGTGCCGAAGCCGCCAACAATATAGCCCTTTCGTCTACACTTGCTATGAAGGCAAAAAACCAATACGAGGACAAAAACCTCAGCATTCGCCTTGCTTACGAGGCATATAGAATCAACAAAGGCAACCGCAACAATGCCGACCTCTACGACGCTATGCTCTACGCCTTAGAAGAAAACGGCTTTAACAACGCACTCAAAACCACTTCCGAACCCATTCGTGCATTTAAAATCGACAATTCAAACCGTTTGCTAATTGCTACATCGTCGGCGCAAGTAATTGGATACAAGATGGTTGGCGGACGACCTTTGGAATATCTTCGTATTTCAAAATACGAATCTGCCATGCCGGTTCATTGCGCTTATTTTTTATCGGATAAATACTTGATTTACAGCACAAAGGACAAAAACTCTTACATCATTGATATTGCCACTCAAAAACAATACCCCGTTTCGCTCAAAGGCGATTACATCAATGCCGCTATCTTAATGCCTGATAATAAGCATATTGCAGTGGCTTACAACAACGGCAATTTCTATGTTTTTGATACCGAAAACATTAAAGCACAACCAATTGTCAATCACGATTTTGCATCAAAAATAATTGATATTTGTCACGGCGGCAACAACGATGTTTATGTGCTTTTGCATTCTGGCATATTGCAGAAAATCAATATTTTAGACAGCAAAACCAAAACCATTCTCAACGATACTCACAGCAATGCTTTTGGTATAGCCAACATCACCGACAAAAACACTCTTGCGGTATGTTTTGCCGATGGCAACATTCATTTTGTTAACACGCTCACCGACACCAAAATAGAAGGTTCGATGCTCGGCGGACACTCTAAACTCGAAAAAATACTTTACGACCCGCACACCCAAATTCTTGCTCTCACAAGTGCCGACAAGCGCGTTTCGTTTATCGACACCAAAGACATTGATGCCAAACCGTTAACCATTGAAGAACACGGACTTTACGGCTACAAAGTGCGCTACATAGATTTCAATTCTAAAGGAATGTTTTTTGCCCTCACCGACGAAAACGTGATAAGATATTGGGATACAGACATTAACCAATACGCAAAAACTCTTGAATCAATGAATCTCGCACCCCTTTCCGAAGAGGAAAAGAAACTTATTCTCGGTCCCGAATTTACCCAAAACAGCCAATCACGATGAAACGATTTTTAGTCATATTATCCTTATTAACAGCGTTTTGCATCAACGCCCAAGCGCAACAAGACACCTCGCGGCGCAACGGCTATTTGCCCCTATACGACAACCTTCAATCCGACACCGACAACACCACCGACCCCACTTCGCAAAAATACTCCGACGACAAAGAATCGCCCACAGGTGAAGCCCTCCGAGCCTTGCAACGCTATTACAACGCCGGGAAATATCCCGAAGCCCTCCGTCAATCACAGCAAATACGTGAAAATCATCATCTTAACTCATCAGAAAACGAACGCTATTTGCGTTACACCATAGCCTCGTACAAAGAGATGGCATACGACGAAGAGGCTGATTCGGTGATGAAGATTTTTACAAAAAAATATCCGTTTTACGAACTCAATTCCGACGACCCTGTGTCGTTTCAAGAGGTGTTTAATAATTTCAAGACGATACCGCGATGGGCTATCTTTTTTGATATCCAATGGACACGTACTGGTGTGGATATCGACAGCATTTTTCCACGTGCCGACACTACCAAAATTGTTCCCGATTACGATGATGGACGTTGCTTCAATTTAGAAATCGGTATGCAGTATGGGTTCAACGAAAAATGGTCTTTGGCAATGAGTCTCAAAACTATGACTCTTGATTATACTCGTGTAGAAGACCAAGGCGCAACCAAATTTTACTACGAAGAAACCGACACCTACCTTTCACTTCCGATTTTGGTGTTTTACAAGAGACCGTTTCGTTTCTTAAATATACAATGGATTCCTGAATTTGGACTTGGTGTTTCGGCTGATTTTCTTGGTGGGGCTGAATATCAAGCATACTCTTGGTTTGGAAGCAACACATCGTACACCGTAAGCGACAAAACCATAGATTTGATAGAGAAAAACCAATTAAACTTCTCTGTGTTATTCAGTATCCGCATTTCGGTGGCATTTAAAAACCGTTGGTCGTTTTTCATAGAGCGTCAATGGCAAGATTTGCTTTTGCCACAAAACAACGAAAAATACCGTTACCACAATAGTGATTTGGTTTTTAATCAGTTATATGTTCCCGATGCCATCACATTGAGTACCAAGCATTTTAAAATTGGTCTTAGATACAACTTGCGTTACAAAACTATGGCAAAATACCATTATGGATATTAAAACATTTTGATTATGAGATATTTAAGATATATAATAATATTATTTGCTGTTACCTTTGCAGCCTGCGACGACGAGGAAAAATTTGCCGAATACGCAAACTCGCCCATCAAGTCGGTGGCTTGCGTACCGCTGTTTTTCCCGCAGCCAGTGTCCGAAGGTGCTGTTATATCTGTGATTTACACTGATAACGTGTATAATTTTATAAAAATCAACTCCGATGGCACTTACAAAACCACACCGTTGAGTTTTACTTGGAGTTCTGCCGCTCAGACTATTCCAATGCCCGGAGAAGGCGATGAAAATCAACCTGTTGCGCCACTAAATCCTGACGTTGCGCAACAAAACATTTCGGTAGACCTTTCTGAGGGTACATTTCACAAAAACAGCTCCGACGAGTATTATTTAGATTACTATTCGTCAAACGACTTTGGTAATCAGTACTTTGCTGTTGTAAAAATCGACAAAGACTGCAACATTCTTTTTCAGATCGACAGCACTGTAAACGCTATGGGTGGAGGCGGTAGAATGGATGAAAAACAATCGGTTACAAAATTTCCCACAGCCGGTACGCCACTCAACAATGGTGGTTATGCAATGATTCTTAAAGCACCTAATATGGGAATGTTTCAAAATTCTGATTACAATCTGATACTCAGGATTATAGATTCGCAAGGTAAGTATGTAGCCGACCATACGCTCGAATTTTCCGAAACCATCAAGATTGTGGCTGTTACCAATGCAAACAACAATATAGCAATATATTACCAAATATCAGATAATACATGTTTTTATAATGTCTACACTGAGGAGGGTGAGTTAATCAACAAAGTTCAGATAGAAAGCAACTCTTACGTTTTTGACTACATTGCTTACCACGAAAACGTTTTGCTTTCGTGTTATAATTATGAAACACAACAGTTTTATCTTCAGCAAGTTAACGAAAACGGCGGCGTAGACCAAACCATTGATTTTGATCAAGCTACCGTTCTTTGCAATATCTCCGAAATCGACGGAAAACGTTGTCTTGCAGGTTTTACCACCCCTGATGTTTTTAATAATTTTTACACATCTACCGAAGCATTTTTGCAATCAATCGACAACTTAAATGGCTTAATTATACCAGATATTGATAATCAGCCAAATGAAACTATAATTACTGATTACAACAATGGAGTAGTTATTTACGCCGTTTTTAAAGATGCCAACGGCACTTACACCATATTTTTAACGCAGCTTACACCAGTTACTCACAGTAATCTCGGCGACAATATTTACATCTATCGCACCGACGACCTTAAAAAACTTGAAGTAAATTGACACACCTTATTATTATATTATCTGTTTTGCTTGTTGCCGCAGCGGTTGTAATTGTGGTACTGGTAGTTACACGCTCTCGTGCAGCCCGTCGTGCAGGCGAATCTGCCGAACAACGCCTTCGCCGCGAAATTCGTAATTCGCAAAACGAATTGGAACGTATCACCATACTATATAACAATCTGAAAACCACCGCTAAAACTCCTCAACAAACACATTCTGCCATTGCAGTTGCAAGCTCTACCACCACTCCCGAAAACATTGCCATAGAACAGCACAAACTCGAATCCGAAAAATCCGAAATGGCTGAGCGCAACCGCAAACTATGGGAAATGAGTATCGCAATTGAAAAAGAAAAACAACATATCGAACTGTTAAAGAGCGACATAGAATCAAAACACTACGCCGTAACATCAAGCATAAAATACGCTCAAAGAATTCAACTTGCCGTTCTCCCGTCGGAAGATATTCTTAAAAACGCATTCTCGGATTATTTTCTATTTTGGCGACCGCGCGACATCGTGAGCGGCGACTTTTATTGGCATCGTCGCAACGGCAACGTAATTGCCTTTACCATAGCCGATTGCACAGGACACGGCGTTCCCGGTTCGTTTATGAGCCTACTCGGAATCACCTATCTAAATGATATTTGTGCCAACATTACACCAGACATACTTCCTTCGGATGTACTTAACGAATTGAGAGCCAATATTATAGTTGCCCTTAGTCAACACAGCGACGAACACAATCCTATGGACGGCATGGATATGGCTCTTTGCATTCTTAATCTCGACACCAATGTGCTGAGATTTTCGGGTGCAAACAATCCGCTTTACCTTGTGCGCAATGGCGAACTTACTGAATATAAGCCAATTAAAAATCCTATTGGCAAGTATCCAAGAATGAAAGATTTTGAAACCACAGAAATCCACGTTGAAAAAGGCGACTATCTGTATATGTTTTCCGATGGATTTGCCGATCAATTCAACGGTGTTACCAAAAAGAAAGTAACCTACGGGCGTTTAAAAGAACTATTTTTGGATATCAACGCCAAAAGTAGCGAGTCGGAATACCAAAAAACACGTCTTGGCGAATTTATTGACCAATGGAGCGGCTCACTTGCCCAAATGGACGACATTTTAATAGGCGGATACAGAGTATAATACAAAAAAATGAGATTTTTTTTGCAAAAAAATTTTTTTATTAGAAAATATGCTCTACCTTTGCACCGCAATTGAGAAACGAAATTTGACATAGATTTAAGGTTAATAATTCTCCAATAGCTCAGTTGGTTAGAGCATCTGACTGTTAATCAGAGGGTCCGTGGTTCAAGTCCACGTTGGAGAGCAAAAAGATGTTATTGTCATAGATTTATAGAAGATTTAGAAAATTCTCCAATAGCTCAGTTGGTTAGAGCATCTGACTGTTAATCAGAGGGTCCGTGGTTCAAGTCCACGTTGGAGAGCGGATTACGGCGCAAGAATTTAAAGTTTTTGCGCCGTTTTTTTTTAGATTTAATAAATTATCTCTATTTTTGGCAAAATTTATTACACCTGAAATACCATAATGAAAACTCTATTAACGCTTTTAACGGCCTCTGCAATGGTTATCGTTGGTTGCACAGCCGAAGACAATCTCTACTCGCATTATCGCGTGTTTTACAAAAATGCGTTTGTAACTCCCTCAGGCACAATACTCGAAAGTGCCGGTTTTAGCGACACCGTCAAATACGTTTCCGACCGTGTTGCCACTGTAAAAGGCTACTTTGAATATTCCGACCCCAACGAAATTGTCAAATACGGACATTGTTGGGCAAAAGATTCTAACAAACCCGTAATAAACCAAGATTCAAGCAATTGCACTTTTTTTGATTTCGATGGAAATATCCCCGCAAGTTTTGAATCGCAATTAAGTGAATTAGATTTTGAAAAAGATTATTACGTTCGTTCGTTTATAGTAACAGCCAACGGCACTGTTGGTTACAATCCAAATGTTACAAAATTTACCACATCAGAACCTCACGACGAATGGTTCCTTTGTGACAATTCGCTAACACCAATTCTCCGTGCCGATGGTTTTGCAGTTTCTACCGTAATCAACAACGACACAATTACTTACTTTGGTTGTGGTCGCAACGCCGGACAATGTTACAACGATGTGTACAAATTCGACAGCAAAACCCAAAAAATCACTTCCGTTGGCAAACCCTTCCCGGGAAGTCCTCGTTGGGGCGTGGCTGCGTTTATCCTAAACTATCACGATGCAGAAAGCGATGAAGATGTGCAATGCTTGTACGTAGGTCTCGGATGTTCCGACCCCGAAGGCAACACCGGCTACGAATCAGATGTTTTTGTTTACAACATCAGAAAACAGCGTTGGGACGAAGTTCGCAGCAATTACAAAGACCGTCAAGGACCATCGTTCACCGGCAATCCTCGCACCGGATCGGTATCGTTTTCGCTTGGCGAATTGGGATTTTTGGGATTGGGCGAAAATGCCTCAGGAGCTTGCCACAACGATTTTTATGTTTTCGTTATGGAACGCGACAACAACAATATGCCTAACCCCACTCGCGGATACTTTTACACTATGACTCAGCCATTTGCATACGGCGAACTCACCGGCGCATCGTCGTTTATCATTGGCAACAACGCTTATCTTGTGGGCGGCAAAGACAACGATGGCAACTATCACAACGACCTTATACACTGCATTTTAAAAGAAGGCACTTCAAAAGACGAAGCACCTTACTATTTTATGTGGGAAAAGAAACGTGCATTTCCGGGCGATCCCCGTGCATTTGGCGCAACAATGGCTGTGGGCGGCTACGGCTACTTCGGCACAGGCGAAAATGCCTCAGGACTTTACTCCGATTTTTACCGCTACGATCAAGCCAACGACGATTGGTGGAAATGTGCTCCATATCCGGGCGGCAAAGCATCTCGCGGTTTTGGCATTTCGGGTCACGATCGTTGCTTTTTGGGCGCAGGCTATGTAGGCGAAAACGCCGACTGCAAATATATCAACAACCTTTGGGAATACAGACCATAACTAATCTACCTATGAAAAAATTAGCACTTATAATTGGTTTATTAACAAGCATATACGCCACTTCTAACGCACAAGTTAGATGGGAATTTAACTATTTTGCACTCGAAATCGGAATGCATCACAATTTTGCCGGAGCTCCCGACACGCTTACCAATCTTGTGGTACAAAACGAAAAAGGCAGTATTCCTGTTTATCCTATTAAAAATGTGGAATATACACCCGGATATTCAGTTGGAATGCAATTTCACCACGATTTCAACAACGATAAAATGGGAATTGTTTTTGGTGTAAACTACTCATCTTACGCAGCATCAGCACGTTACTCATCTGCCGACAAAGCTGTGGAACTAAAACAAACCAATAGAATCACTTGCGTTTGTTTCCCCGTTCTCTTTAAATTCGGACATCAAATCTACAACAATCAAGGCTATTTTTACTTTGGTGCTCAATACAATCTCAACCTTGGAATGACCACCAGCGAAAAACTCAAAGGCAATTCTACCAAAGTTAAGCACAAACAAGACAAAGAGGCATACAAAGCATTTTCAACGCCCATTTTTGTAGGATTCAACTACAAATTGTTTAATATGCGTTTTTCTGTTATGCCGCAAAGCTTTATAAATAAGGATTATACATTGGCAATTGGCAAAGGCGACAATACCCAAACCATCAAACCATACGATGTGCAACCGGGCGCAATGTTTTATGTATCAACAAGTTTTATAATCCCCATTTCGCAGTGGACTACAAACCGCTCGTATCTGTTAAGCAAAATTTTCTAAACAATTATGAAACAGGCATTTATCGTAGCGGCATTGATGATTTCTTTTTTTGCGGGATGCATTTCAAACACTCCGCCCAAAGAACTTTCGCAATGGGACACCACAGCCCAAGACGGTTTGAACCTACGTCTCGAAACCATTCAGGTGGATAGCGGATGGGGTTATGCCATTTTTGCCGACGGTAAAAAACTGATAATGCAACGGCAGATTCCCGTTATTGAAGGCAACCATACCTTTGAAACTCAGCAAGATGCGTACAATTGTGCTCACCTTGTAATTGTAAAATTGCTCAGAGGCGAAATGCCTCCGTCGGTTACTCGAAATGAACTTATAGAACTAAATATAATAAAAAAATGAAAAACGATTTAAAACGTACCGAATTTATAAATCTTCTAAAATCTACCGAGCGCGAGGGCATCGACGAGGTGATTGAAGAACTTGATACAATTGGTTTTTTTGAAGCACCGGCATCGGCTCGCCACCATTTAAACGACGACGGCGGACTTCTTGAACACTCTCTCAACGTTTATTATTGTTCGCTCAAAGTGCGTGATATGATGGCAGAATTTCGCCCCGAACTGAAAGAAGAATGTCCCGACAATAGCATAATAATTGCAGCATTGCTTCACGATGTTTGCAAATCAGATATTTACAAAAAAGCAACTCGCCGTCACAAAGGCAAAGACGGCAAACCCGAATATTATACCGGCTACAATTTAGATTACAGCAATTTTCCACTTGGACACGGCGAAAAATCAGTGATAATGCTCCTCCGCTGCGGACTTGCAATGAGCGATTACGAAATTATGGCTATCCGTTGGCACATGACCGCGTGGGACCTCCCGTTTCAAAGCACCGAATTGCGCAAAAACCTTAACACATCACGCGAAATTTGTCCACTTTGCACCATTATTCAAGCCGGCGACAACCTCGCAGCTGGCATTTTAGAGAAGAAAGTAGAGGAAGAAGACGACGATTATTTTGATTTTTAGTATGCGAGAACTTTTGAGAAACATTAAACAGCAACCCGCTGTAATTATGGCGGTTAATATGCTGATTGCTATGGTGTTGTACATGGCAGCACGAATATTTTTTTACTTGATGTACAAAAGTGCTTTTGCCGATGTTGACAACGATGATCTTTTTACAATGTGTATGGGCGGAACACGTTTCGACCTCAGTGCACTTTGCTATATCAACTTGATTTGCATACTGTTGCAAACCCTTCCTATAAAAAAACGCGGCACTGCCGGCTACCAAAAAATTGTAAAAATCGTTTTTCTTGCGGTAAACATTCCGTTTATACTTGCCAACGTTGCCGATGTGGTTTACTACGAATTTGGCGGCAGACGCACCACTTCTACATTCTTTTCGGAATTTGGCAACGAAACCAATATCGGAACTATCTTAATGCACTCAATTACAGAATATTGGGGCGTTTGGTTGTTTGGTATAGGTTCGGTGGTGGCATTATGCCTTTTGTATTTCAACCCCATTAAGAAAGGCGAAACCACGCACTTTTTTCTCAGCGGTAAAGCGTTTTATATCACCAACTTCCTACTGATGTGCCTTGCCATTTATCTTGGCGTTTGCGGTGCTCGCGGAGGTTTCGGTCTTAAAATGCACCCTATCCGTATGGACGTGGCAGATATTTATTGCAAAAAACCGTCGCACACGGCAATTGTGCTAAATACGCCTTTTACGCTTATAACTACCATTCACAAAAGCGGTTACAAAAATCCCAACTTTTTTGCAAGCGAAGAATTAGACTCGCTCTTTATGCCCAAAATTGTTCCTGACAGCAACAATGTAATCAACAAACGCAATATTGTGCTGATACTTATGGAGAGTTTCAGCCGCGAATACACAGGATTGTTCAACAAGGATATTCCTAATTTTAAGGGATATACGCCGTTTTTGGATTCGCTCATTTTGCAGAGTTACGCCTTTGAATATTCGTTTGCCAACGGTATTCGCTCGGTTGACTGTATGCCCGGCGTTTTGGCAGGTATTCCGCGTTACAAAGAGCCTTATTGCTATTATTTTTACGCCAACAACACTCTTCAAGGTTTGCCCGAAATGCTCAAAAACGAAGGCTATTACACGGCATTTTTCCACGGTGCACCCAACACCACACTCGGTTTCAAGGGCTTTTCTAATGCAATTGGTTTTCAAGATTACTACGGCATGACCGAATACAACAACGACGACGATTTCGACGGCACTTGGGCTATTTGGGATGAGCCTTATTTTCAATACTTTGCCGACAATTGCAACCGCATTGCCAACGAAGGGAAACCGTTTTTCTTGACAATTTTTTCGGCATCGAGCCACAACCCCTACGTTGTGCCCGAACAATACACCGAACGATTCAAAGAGGGTTTAATCCCCATGCACAAGGCGGTTGAATATGCCGATTATTCTCTCAAAATGTATTTTGAACGCATCAAAAATTACGATTGGTACAAAAACACGATTTTTGTTTTCACCGCCGACCACACGGGTCCCGCATGTTTAAACGAATATCAAGGCGAATGTGGAAGATTTTTGATACCGATTTTCTTCTTCACGCCCGACGGTTCGTTGCCTGCCAAGATGGATTCCACCCGTCTGATGCAGCAAATGGACATAACTCCCTCATTGTTAAGTCTTCTCAACTACAATAAACCGTTTTTCTCTTTTGGAAAAGATATTTTCAAAAGCGATTCGGCAGGCTATGTCAACTACGTTTTCAACGACCTCAACGGCACATCGCAGTATTACTTAGACACCCTGATGATTCAATACAAAGCCGACAAATTGTTTGGAATATTCGACTATCGCCACGACCAAACCCTTCAAAACAACCTCATTGACCACAAAGACGACTTTCCACAAGTTCCCTTTATGGAAACCCAAATGAAAGCGATAATTCAACAATATGTGGAGAGGATGAAGGATAATAGATTGACGGCGGAATAGGGGAGGATTTACACCCTAATGCCAACTAATGTGATGTCGTCTACCTGTGGTAAGTCGCCACGCCAAACAAGTACCGCTTGTTCAATGGCATCGCTTTGCTCGTTGGTGGGGATTGGAGCTATTTTTACAAGCGATGTTATAAGTGATTTGAGCAGATATTTTTTGTGGATAGAACTGATTTGGAATGTGCCACCGAGTTGGTCGGGTATACCGTCGGAAAACATATACACCATATCACCCGGTTCAATGTGTACCACAAGGGTATTGAAAAATGCTTTTTCGCGAAAATAACTACCTACAGGCATATTGTCGCCGTAAAGTCTGATGGGTTTGCCTTGACGCACAATTATGGCAGTTTGGTTGGCTATGGCGTAATGCAGTTCCATACGTTCAAAATCAAAACAGCAGATAGTCATATCCATACCATCCGACATTCTCATTTTTTCTTGCGAAGATCCGATAGTGGATTTGATAAATTCGCGCATACGGTCGAGAACAGTTCCGGGGTTGGCTGCATCTTGTTCTGAGGTCATATATTCTTTAAGCGCCGATATGCCGAGCATCGACAGAAAAGCGCCGGGAATACCGTGACCAGTGCAGTCGGCAGTTATCATCACAGAATATTTGCCACACCTGACAGCACGGTAAAAGTCGCCGCTCACTATATCGCGAGGCCGGTAAAGCACAAAACTATCGGGGAAAATAGCCTTTACATCGTTGTCGGACGATACTGCTGCTTGCTGTATTCGTTGGGCATATTGTATGCTGCTGATAAGATTTCGGTTGATATGTTCCACATCTTCGCATTGCTTAGAGATGATGTCTTTTTGATTAGTAATCTCGTCGCGCTGCGCTTCTATTTCGGCTTTTTGGGTGTTGAGAATTTCGTTTTTTCGAGAAAGTTCCTCGTTTGATTTCTTTTTGATTTGCAGCATTTTAAGAATGTAAAACACAAGCAACGACACCATAATAAGTCCCGCTATAAGTGAGAATATTAAAGTGTTGAGACGTTTTCGCTCGGTAATATGCTCTTTTTCTTCGTGTTCGTGCTTCATTTTTTCCATCAGCAATGCCTGTTCTGCCTTGGCACCGGCAATGGCGTTCATAGTGCTGTCGTCGGTAACGAGCATAGCATAACGGTATTCTTCAAGCGCATTTAGGTACGCCTTATGCCATTGTCCCATTTGTTCGTACACCTTGCGGAGCGACTCGTGATATTGTTTGAGATATACCGGCGGAGTTTCGGCAGTGTTGTACTCCTTGAGTGATATCAAATGCTTTTCTGCCTCCCGATAACGTTTGTTGTAAAGCAGATAACGCACATAAATATTTTCCAAATCCAAAAAATTGTTGAAATATCCCTGTTGAATAAAAAACTTATGCGCTTTTTGGTAATAAATGAGGCTGGTGTCGGCGTAAACTTTATTGTTGCGGCTATCGGCAAGGTTGATATAAACATTTGCAAGGTCGGCGTATGTATCGTATTTGCGGAAAATATCGTTTGGGTCGTCGCTTTGCAATGTATCGTTGATCAATTCCGCTTTTTTGAGGTAATAACTTGCTATATAGAGGTTTGAATCGTTGTGCATTTCAATATAGTACTCTAAATAGATGTCGCCAATCCATTGGTAATCGCGTGAGAGTGCGGCTGCATTTCTTGATAGAGAGTCCATACGAGCCGACTGCAAAAACATTTCTACAGCCTCTTTTTTAAACGATTTATTGTAAGTGGCTGTACCCATAACATTGTAGCAGTAAGTAATTTGAGCGGTGTCTTTGGCTCTGGTGGCAACATCGAGGGCGGTGTAAAAATAGTGGTAAGCGCTGTCATCAACGTTGAGATACTCGTAGATATCTGCCACGAGTATATTTGATTTAACAATACCTGCGGTGTCGAGTTTTTGGAGATACAAATCCACACTTTTGAGTGCATAGCCGAGAGCACGGCGGTCTTCGCTACGCTTGTGAAATGCCCAACCGAGAAAGCCGTAGTTGTGAGCCATATATTCCACATCGTTGTTGCTACAAAAATTGAGCGACAATTCTGCATATTTGATGGTGGTGTCTACACTGCTGGTGATATACGCTATCTCTTTGTAAATGCGTGCTTTGAGCGAATCGGGCGAATTGGGTTTGATTAAGGCTGTTAGGCTGTCGATTTCTTCTTGAGCCGGGTCTTCAAACTCATCATCGTCTTGAGCCGATACGCAAAGGGGCAATATTACGAGCATTACCGTTAAGATAGCACGCACCCGATAAAGTATTGATAAAAATATGTTATTTGCACTCGTCATTAATAGAGTTGGTTAGATTGTCGGTAGTAAATATACGAAAAAAATTAATTGCGGTTGGCAAAATAGGTGCAATATTACACTCTAATTCCAACCAAAGTCATATCGTCTACCTGAGGAGTGTTGCCGCGCCATTCGATCATGGCTTTGTCGATAAGTTGACATTGTGTTTCGGTGCTACTTTCGGCAAAAGAGGAGAGGAGTGCAATAAGGTTTCGGATGAGATATTTTTTTTCTTCAGGACCGCCGAGTTGGTCGGGAATTCCATCGGAAAACATATAAATCATATCGCCTTTTTGAATTGGTACGGTATACGAGTGGAAATGGTCGCGAGCCAAAAGATAACGACCTACGGGCATATTGTCGCCCGAAAGTTTGATGTTTTCGCCCTTGCGAATGATGTATGCTTTTTGGTTGGCTATTCCGTAGTGCATCAGCATTTTGTCGAAATCAAAACAGCAGATTGTCATATCCATACCATCATCGATTTTGAGTCCGCCGGTATGCGACGAGAGTGTAGACTTGATAAATTCGCGCATGCCGTCGAGTACTAATCCCGGATTTTCGGCATCGTGCTCTGTTACCATAAACTCTTTGAGTGCCGAAATGCCAAGCATAGATAGAAACGCACCCGGAATACCGTGTCCTGTGCAGTCGGCAGTGATCATCACCTTGTATTTGCCGCATTTGATTGCGCGGTAAAAATCGCCGCTGACAATATCGCGAGGACGGTAGAAAACAAAACTATAGGGGAAAATCTCATGCAAATCGTCGATTGAAGTTACCGCTGCCCGCTGTATTCGCTCGGCATAGTTGATGCTGCTTACGAGTTGACGGTTGAAATCTTCGATGCGGTTTTGCTGTGCAGCCAGTTCATCACGCTGCGAGGCTATCTCATCGCGCTGCAATTCAATTTCCTGATTTATTTTCTTTTTGATTTTTAAACTTCTGTATATAAGGAAGATGAGTATCGATGTGAGTACAAGTCCGCCGATAAGCGAGAAAATGAGCGTGAGCATTCTCCGTTTTTCTGATGCGTGATACAATTCTGCGTTTTTTCGTTCTATTTTTTCAATCATTACAGCCTGTTCTGCCTTGGCGTCTGCCACTTTGTTCATAGCGCTATCGTTGGTGAGAGCCATACTTGTGGCATAGTTTTTTTCAAAACATTCGTAAGCTTTTTTGTAGTCGCCAAGTGAAAAATAGAGGTTTCGCAGTTGGAAATAATATGTGTTGAGTAGGTCGATGTTGGTTTTGTCGATAGATTTTTCCAGCTCGAGCATAAACTCCAACGCCTCCTGGTATTTCTTGTAGAATTTTAGGTATTCAACGTGGGTCATCGACAGGTAACAGTAGTAGTAGCTGTAGCCCGAACTCAGGAAATAGTTGAGCGCCTGGCTGTTGTAGTAGTAGCAGCTGTCGGCGTAGTCGTGGTTGCCGGTGTTTTCGGCAAGGTGGATGTACACGTCGGCAAGGGCGTTGTAAGCCAGGTATTTGGATATTATGTGGCGGATGCTGCGTGAGGAGATAGTGTCGAAAATTCTCGCCGACTTGGTCAGGTACTTCTTGGCGGTGTAGTAGTCTTTGTTGTCCTGCACGTAGTAGAGCTCGCCCATACGGTGGCAGATGATAGCGTATTCGGCTACGTTGCCAATGATGGAGTCGATCTCCATCCCCTTGCGGTAGTTGATTTCCGCCTCCTTGAAAAACTTGCGGTTGATGTATTTGAGACCGAGTTCCTGGTAGCAACCGGCAAGGTTGGCGGAGTCCTGGTCGGCAATGCAGATTTCCAGCGCCTTGTGAAGGTAGAAGAAAATGCTGTCGTTGTTATTCACCTGTTCGTAGTACATCGCCTTAATCCTGTACAGCTTTTGCAGTTGGAACAGTTCGCCGCATTTGATGGCAAGGTCGATGTTCTCTTGCAAAAACGGCTTGAGGAGGTCGTACTGGCCGTTTACATAGTAGCAGTACGAGATAATCTGCGCGTTTTGGAGAATCAGGTGGGTGTCTGACTTGCCGCAGTGGTCGAGCGACATCTGTGCGTATCTTTGGCGGGTGTCGATATTGTTGGTGATTTCGGCAATCTTATAGTACTGCTGGGCCTTTTCGTTGTCGGGAATGTCGGGCGTGATAAGGCTGAGAATGCTGTCGATAAGCGGCTGGGCGGGATCGGCAAAGTCGCTGACCGAACCTTGTGCCGACACGGAATGCGGAACCGCAATAGCCAACACAACGTTGATTATCAAACATATACGCTTAAAAGTCATATCTCAGTATTTGTAAGCCGACAAGGTTATAATTCAAGTTCAAAAGTAGAAATAATCTCTCTAAATTTCATTGGGCAAAAATAAGGATATTTTGGAATAAACAACGGAATCGGAGGGGAAAAAAAGACGGTGAAATAGAAAATAATAATCCGCCAAACTCAACTAAAAAAAGCAAGTCTGGCGGATTATTAGTGTTAGTGTAAATCGCGTTTATACGGCAGCGCAGAGGCGGCTGTGCTCTTCGCACTGCTCGTAGATGTCAAAAGGGTCGTGACGGTCGAGAACTACTTTGCCTTTGCGGAGCGAGGCTTGAACGTCAATGAGGCGCTGGTTGCTGCTGCCGCGGAAAAGGAGGTCGGGGTCGTGGAGTTCTTGCACAAATTCGCCGTCTACAAGCACGTCGAGGTATTTGAGAAGGTTGCTCATCTTTTCGTCTCTGAGAATTTGCTCGTAGGTGAATCCGGTGTAGCACCAGATGGTCTTGTTGGTCTTCTCCTTAATCATCTTGGCAAGTTCGGCAAACGCTGTGGGCTGATAAAACGGGTCGCCGCCAGAGAATGTTACGTTCGACATTTCGTTGCGGTAAACCTTCAGGAAAAGGTCTTCCACGTCAACTGGCTTTCCGTTCATAATGTTCCACGTTTGTGGGTTTTGACAGTTGCGACACTTGTGGTTGCAGCCTGAGCAGTATATTGAGGTTCTAAATCCGGGTCCGTCAGAGGTGGTGTACTCAATGACGTCCATTACCATTATCTTCATTTTCTGTCTCCTTGTTTAAAAAAATGTTCCTTTTTAAAGTGAGTGAGTTGTGCGGTCGTTGAGTTCCGAAAGTTTTGCACGGTTCCAACGGTCGGTGGTGCCAACGAGATAGCCGGTGATGCGTTGCAACTTGTCGATGTTTTCGCTGCCGCATTTGGGGCATTTGGTCATCTCTTTGTCGGCGTTTTCGTATCCGCAGTCCATACAGCGGTTGCGGTTGTGGTTGATAGAGCCGTAACCCATATTGTACTTGTCCATCATATCTACCACGCTTGCCACCACGTCGGGATTGTGGGTAGCGTCGCCGTCGATTTCCACGTAGAAAATGTGACCTGCACGTTCGAGGTCGTGATAAGGAGCCTCGATTTTTGCCTTTTCGATAGCGGTGCATTTGAAGTAAACCGGCACGTGGCTCGAATTGGTGTAATATTCGCGGTCGGTAACTCCGGGTATTATGCCAAACTCTTTTTTGTCGCGACGGGTGAACGATCCGCTGAGACCTTCGGCGGGAGTGGCGAGCACTGCGTAGCCGTGGCTGTATTGTTCGCTAAAATCGTTGCATTTGTCGCGCATAAAGGTAACAATCTTTAATCCAAGTTGCTGAGCCTCTTCGCTTTCGCCGTGGTGTTTGCCGATTAACGCCTTTAAACATTCTGCCAATCCGATAAAACCTACGCCCAATGTACCTTGATTGATAACGCTTTCGATAGTGTCGTTGGGTTTGAGTTTTTCGCTGCCAATCCACAAGCGGCTCATCAACAGCGGGAACTGTTTTGCGAGGGCTGTCTTCTGGAAGTTGAAACGCTCGTGCAACTGTTTGGCTGCTATTGCCAATGTAGCGTCGAGTTTCTCAAAGAATTTGGCAATGCGTTCTTCTTTGTTTTCGATTGACATACATTCAATTGCAAGGCGTACGATATTTACCGAAGTAAACGAGAGGTTGCCACGTCCGATCGAAGTCTTTTTGCCAAAACGGTTTTCAAACACCCTAGTGCGGCATCCCATAGTAGCCACCTCGTATTCGTAACGTTTTGGATCGTCGGCTTTCCACTTGTCGCACTGGTTGTAGGTGGCGTCGAGGTTGAGGTAATTGGGGAAGAATCTCTTTGCTGTAACCTTGCAAGCCATTTGGTAAAGGTCGTAGTTGCGGTCGCCGGGCAGATAGTTTACGCCGCGTTTCTTTTTCCAAATCTGAATCGGGAAGATTGCGGTGCTGCCGTTGCCCACGCCTTAGTAGGTGCTAACGAGCATTTCGCGGATAATGCAGCGACCCTCGGCAGAAGTGTCGGTGCCGTAGTTTACCGAACTGAAAACCACTTGGTTGCCGCCGCGCGAGTGGATAGTGTTCATATTGTGGATGAAAGCCTCCATCGATTGGTGAACGCGGTTGACTGTGCGGTTGATGGCGTGCTGCTTGATGCGGTCGATGCCTTTGAGGTCGCCAAGTTCTTTGCTTATATAGTCGTCGATTTCAATGTTGTAGAGGTTGCTGTAATCCTCGCCGTAGAGGTTTTCGAGCACTTTTACCTCTTCTATATATGAAGAACGAACGTAGGGCGCAAGATAAAAGTCGAAAGCGGGAATAGCCTGTCCACCGTGCATCTCGTTTTGAACAGTCTCCATCGAAATGCAGCCGAGAATCGAAGCGGTTTCGATACGTTTTGCGGGACGAGATTCGCCGTGTCCTGCGCTGAATCCGTATTCAAGAATTTTGTCTAACGGATGCTGCACACAAGTTAAACTTTTTGTGGGATAATAATCCTTATCGTGAATATGGATATAACCTTTTTTAACTGCGTTTTTAACGTCTTCGGAAAGTAGGTAGTCGTCGACAAACGGCTTGGTGCTCTCGCTTGCAAACTTCATCATCATACCGGCAGGGGTGTCGGCGTTCATGTTTGCGTTTTCGCGGGTGATGTCGTTGCTCTTGGCCTCGATGATTTCGGTAAAGATGTTGTGGGTCTTGGCCTTGCGGGCAACGTTGCGTTTGTCGCGGTACGAAATGTAAGCTCGGGCAACTTCCTTGCGCGAACTCTTCATAAGTTCGTTTTCCACTGCATCCTGGATTTCCTCCACAGTCATCTGGCTTTTGCCGTTGAGGGCGATGTGGTCGGTGATTCGGTTGATGAGTTTGATATCCTCGCCAAGTTCGGTCTGGAGCATCGCCTTGCGTATTGCCGCCGCGATTTTCTCCTCGTTGAATCCTACTATGCGTCCGTCGCGTTTAACTACAGTCTGTATCATGCTGCTTAATGGGTGTTTTAGTGATTGGTAGTTGGGTTGAGTTTGTAATTCCATTTTTTCCTTGCTTTTTGTTTTTTATACTTGGTAGTATGTAATGTTTTTTTTGATTATGTGTATTATATTTAATGTGTGTTGTCTGTTTGTTTTTTATGTTTTTATCTCGTGTATTGCAAAGGTATACTAAAAATGCCGATTCGCACCTTTTATATTTCAACAACTTATTAACACCCTAATTGTCGGCATACGTGGCTGCAATGTTTTTATTATTAGCCAGTTATAAAGATGCCTATTTTTTTTAGCGCATTTTTCGACAATTTGTTAACATTGAATTTTGGTGCGAATGCCTCAAAAAAACGCAGATTTTAACACTCGGTTAATATTGTCTACATTTTTCACGTAGTAGGTTAATTTTTCTTTGTATAGATATTAATTTGTAATGCTGAATTTACTCGGTGTTGACAGTCTTGTGAAGGGTGTAAAATTTTCGTCCTTCTAAAAATGCTTTCTGTCCTTCGGTTTCTGCACTTCGTCCTCCGTTTGGCGCATTTCGTCATTTTGGGGCATTTTGAGATTTGGTGGAACTAATTATCCGCCGTATATTTGCATCGTCAAAAGCAAACAAATTTGGCAGACTTTAAATAGTCGATGTTCTTTTAAAATTTTTTCTTTTTTTATTCAAACAAGGTTATTTATTTTTTTACGCGTTTGAGGTAGGTTTTGAAGACACTTCTCTAAATCTCGAAGATAATCTTCGCCGACGGCATTTATTCTCATAACTAATGAAAAACTTGTCTCAAACGCGTTTTTTCTTAGACATCAATTCGCTTCAAAAAAATACTAATCTCACTATTCAATCTCTATAAAGTGCCCTGTAATCCACAACGGTTTGCGGGGCACTTTTTTTTTGCTACCTTTGCAGCAAAATTTAAAACGCAAAATTATGATAATGACTCCTCGTCAGATGTTTTTCAGCCACGTGGCGCAAACATCGTTCGCACCTTTAAATATAGAAGTAGTAAAAGCCAAGGGCGTGTATCTCTACGGTCCCGACGGCGAAAAGTATATCGACACCGTTTCGGGAATATCGG
>JAGCVU010000266.1 GCA_017962175.1 Bacteroidales bacterium
ACCGGATTCGACAGCATCGGCGATTTTTCGCAAGCGCAGAGTATGGCAAGATTTTTAGACAAAATGGATTCTACCGACCAACTTGCCAAAACCATACTTTATAATATTAATCCTGCCGACAACGAGGTGTTTGCCACAATGATAGGCAATTTTCAAGACGGTAGCGTGCCTGGCAAAATGCAGTGGGGTTCGGCTTGGTGGTTCTTGGATCAGAAAGACGGTATTGAAAAACAACTCAACTGCCTGAGTTGCCACGGTTTGCTGAGCCGTTTTGTGGGAATGTTGACCGACAGCCGCAGTTTTCTCTCCTATCCTCGTCACGAATATTTCCGCCGCATACTCTGCAACATCCTCGGCACCGACGTAGAAAACGGTGAACTGCCCAACGATATCACCCTTCTCGGCAATATGGTGAGCGATATTTGTTACCGCAACGCCAAACAGTATTTTGGATTTTAATTGTTTACACAATAGATAATTAAAGGGAGGGAATGAGGGTTCTCTCCCTTTTTTGAAATATAAAAGACTTAAAACATTTTGGAGCATTATGAGAAAGTATATTTGGATGTTGGTTTTTGGTATAGTTTTGATATTTGTAATTATTATTTTTAATAGTTGTTATATCTTAACTATGGTCATTATGTCAATGTCATTTCTTTTGATTTGCATTGCTAATTATCGATTGCTTTGCTCTAAAAAAGATTTTTATTATATCCTTTATCTTCCAATATGTATCTTTTATTTTGTTTTAGAAAATGATATTTCTCACAAACACGTTATCGCAATTAATCCGAATCATTATAAAGTAATCGCAAGTGTTACTAAACGTATTATTGATAACAAAGGATATGTTATTAATTGCTATTATAATGAAGGAGATAAAATTCACGCAGGTAAGGAATTTGTTAGTGAGTATGAGTATAAATCAATAGGTGACAGTATGAAAATAATAATCGTCGATAATGATCAAGGAGAGGTAACATACGAGTGGAATCCAACATCTCTCGAAATAATTAAGTATTCTAAACCTGTTTATTTCCGCGGTGATGAAGAACTCGGTAACGATTACTATTACTACGCTAAACTCAATACTAAATTGGCGTTACAAAACTTCGGTCTAAAAAAAGTCTTTATGGGCCTTGATAAAAACGATTCCCTTCTTGTCTACAAAAACATCAACGACAGTATCGAGTTTAAAACGCTCCATATCTGTGCCGACAGCCTCCAAACTCAAGCCAACCGTGCCCTTGTAGGTGATTCATTTGGATTTCTTTTTCACGAAGGCATCTACTCCAAAGAGCAGGTATTTGAAGAGATACCGCAGGCAAAGGAGTATTATTATAAGTATTACAAAGAGTCTGAATAGCGGCAAAGTTTTTTTGTATTTTCCAAAACTATCTCTATCTTTGCTCTACGAAAAGTACCACAATCACGAAAATAATTATAAGGAAAAACATAATTCATACCTAAAAATGAAAGCATCATCATTAATTTTAATATCGTCGGCGATGTTGTTGGCTGCGTGCAGCAACGAGCCCGACGCACCGCACAAGGATCCTAAATATGCGCTGCCTGCCTTGATTTCCGACGGTATGGTTTTGCAGCGCGATACCGAACTGAATATCTGGGGTTTCGCCTCGCAAGGTTCGGAAGTAACCGTATCGCTCAACGGCTCAGCGGCTTCGGGCGTTACCGACAGCACCGGCAAATGGACAGTGACTCTGCCTAAGCAAGACGCAGGCGGTCCTTACGATTTGTCTATCAAGTATAACCGTCCAAGCAAGGTGGATTCGCTCTGGTATAATTATGCCGACACCGTGCGCGATGTGATGATAGGCGAGGTGTGGCTGTGTAGCGGTCAGAGCAATATGGAATTGCCTATCCGCCGCGTCTACTGGAAATATCCGGGCGTTATCGAAAACTCTGCCAACGACAATATCCGTTACTACCAAGTTACCAAAACGCCTTATTTCAAAAATCCTTTGGATACCCTTATCGGCAGTCCCAAATGGCAGAAGGCTTGTCCCGAAAATATCCGCGAGTTTTCGGCAATTGCTTATTTTTATGCCAAAGACCTTCACGAAAAATTGAATGTGCCTGTGGGAATGATAGTTTCGGCAGTGGGTGGTTCGCCCGCCGAGGCTTGGATTAGCGAAGAGAGGCTCAAAGAGTTTAAGCCCTATTACGACGATTTGCAGCGTTGCAAAGACGACAACTACGTAAACAACATCAAGAAAGCCGACCGCGAGGCAGAGCAAAAATGGTACGAGAACTATCAGAACATCGACCTCGGCGTGCAGGAAGATTGGAAAAATCCCGACACCGACCTCAAAAAATGGAAGACTGTGAACGTTCCCTGCCGCATTGCCGACACCAAAATCAAGTTTAAGAGCGGCGTGGTATGGTTTGAGCGCAAGATTAAGTTGACCGCCGAGCAGGCCGCCAAAAAGGCGATGCTGATTATGGGCGTGATTGTGGATTCCGACATTATCTACATCAACGGCACTCAGGTGGGCACCACTGGCTACCAATATCCTCCCCGCCGTTACGATATTCCCGACGGTGTGCTCAAAGAGGGTGAAAACACCATTGCAGTGCGTATGATTAGCAATGGTTCAAACGGCGGATTCGTTGCCGACAAGGATTATATCATCGATTTCAGCGGCGACACTCTCGATATTTCGGGCAAATGGAGTTTTAAACTTGGTGCTGAGGGCGTTCCTCCCAAGGAGACAACGTTTTTCCAATACAAACCTGCCGGACTTTACAACGCTATGATTGCCCCGCTTTTGGGATATAATTTCAAAGGTATGATCTGGTATCAGGGCGAAAGCAACGTGGAGCGTTACGAGGAGTATTATTTCTTGATGCAGACACTTATCAGCGATTGGCGCAACCGTTTCGGGTTTGATTTCCCGGTGATGATTGTTCAGTTGCCGCTCTTTTTGGAGCAGGAGAAAGACCCCTCAAACGGTGGTTGGGCTAATATGCGCGAAATTCAGAAACGCATTGCCGACGACACTCCCAACACATATTGCGTTTGCACCATCGACCTTGGCGAATGGAACGACATTCATCCGCTTGCAAAACAGCCTGTGGCAGAGCGCATTTCGTTGATGGCTCAGAAAAATGTCTACGGCAAAAACGTTGTGGCGCAAGGTCCTGTGGCAAACCACGTTTCGGTATTTGGCAACACGGTTTCTATAACGTTCGACAACATTGGTGGCGGACTTGTTTCTCGCGACAACAAGCCCCTCCGCGGATTTGCCCTCTGTGGCGAAGACGGCAAGTATTTTTGGGCTGATGCCGTTATCTCGGGCAACGAGGTGAAGGTTTCGTCCAAAAAAGTAAAGAACCCGATAGCAGTGCGTTACGCTTGGGCGGATAATCCCGGCAGCCTCAATTTCTACAACAAAGACGGCCTGCCCGCAATGCCATTTTCGATGATTGAGTAATTTTAAAAGAGTTATAATGAAAAAGACAGTAACATTTGGAGAAATAATGCTCCGCTTGGCTGCGCCCGGATACGAGAGGTTTTTGCAGTCGAGCAGTTTCAACGCCACATTCGGCGGCGGCGAGGCCAACGTGGCAGTAAGCCTTGCCAACTACGGTATTCCCGTTAGTTTTGTAACCCG
>JAGCVU010000033.1 GCA_017962175.1 Bacteroidales bacterium
AGTAGCCGATAAAACTTCTTTTGCCAGGCTGTTGCTCAGCGCTTTGGCTATGTCGAGCGGAGTAGAATTATCCGCAAATTCTTTTACCGAGTTGTCCGGAAATGTTATTTTAACCATAAATGTATTGCTCTTAAAATAATGCGGCAAAATTAGTAGATTTTATTTTATAATATAAAATTTTTTTGGGATTTTTTTACCCAAAACAAAGATTTTTTACTTTTTTTGCACAAAAAACATCGCAGCATCAATAATGAACCATCATAACATCGATATTATCAAGAACTTTGCTGATTATCTGACGTTGGAACGGGGAATGTCGGCAAACAGCATTGAGGCGTATTGCCGCGATGTGGATAAGTTGGCTTTTTATGCCGAATCAGTTCTCAAAAACCGTAATTTTGAGGAAATTACCACCGAAGAACTTGCCGCCTTTATCGAATGGATTGCACGTCTTGGAATGAAACCAAGGTCGCAAGCACGTATTCTCAGCGCAGTGAAACAACTCTACCGATATTTGCTTTTTGAAGACATCATTGAGGACACTCCCGCCGATACTATCCAATGTCCAAAAATGGGAATGATGTTGCCTAACGTGCTGAGTGTAGAGGAGATAGACCGTATTGAAGCCGCCGTTGACCTTAGCACCAACGAGGGCGAACGAAACCGCGCCATTATCGAAACTCTTTATAGTTGCGGTTTGCGTGTTTCGGAACTTATTAATCTAAAACTCAGCGATATACATTTACAAGAAGGCTTTATAAAAATTACCGGCAAGGGCAACAAAACCCGCATTGTGCCAATTAGTGGTACTGCATTGAAATACATCAATTTCTATATCGAAAAAATGCGCGACCACATTGCCATCAACAACGAAAACAAGGATTATCTTTTTCTCAACCGTCGTGGCAGAAAACTTACACGTGTAATGATTTTTACCATTGTAAAACAATTAGTTGAGGCTGCTGGAATCGACAAAAATGTAAGTCCCCACACATTCCGACACTCGTTTGCCACACACTTGGTAGAGGGCGGTGCCGACCTTCGTGCTGTACAAGAAATGCTTGGTCACGAATCTATCCAAACCACCGAAATATACACTCACTTAGATAGTTCGTACCTCCGCGACGAAATTCTCACCTTCCATCCCCGCAGCGATAAACGTATGCAGATATTGGATGTTACAGAAAATATTGGGGAAGATATGGAGGCTAAAAATCTTCAATAGTTATAACATTCTGAAAACGGCTACTATATTCGTTTTGCTTTAACCCAAAGGTAGTTATAAGTGTTAGATGAATATTTGGAGCATATCTCAAACGTTTTTTTGCAGTCTCGGTCAACACTGTCATTTTGTGACGCAACTCTCTGTCGTATTGTTTAGTAAGAGTAAAATCATCGGTGTAAAACTTTATTTCGCAAAGGTTGATAACTCTATCAGCCCTCGAAATCACCATATCTATTTGTACACCATCGTTTTCGGACGTACCTTTGCTTATAAACGGACATATCTCGGTATTTACACCGCTTATGCCAAGTGATTTTTTGATACTATCAATTTGCGAATAGCAAAAATCTTCAAACGCATACCCTCGCCAAGAATTGAGTTTTGAGGTATTGGCATTTTCCGAAAAAAAGTTCTCGTTGTTGGTAACCTTCGCAAAATAATTATAAAAAAGGCAATACGGATCCACCAACTTGTACATAGTGTCTTTCTTGGTCATACCAAAAGGAATATACGACACAATTAAATCATTAGTTTCCAATACTTTAAGCATATTCGAAAGACCTCCACCGTATGGAATGTCAGCCATTTGCGAAATTTCTTTGCGGGTAAATCCTATGCGTTTTTCAGCCAGTACGCCCACCACTTTTTTGTATGTGTCGGCATTGATAAAAATTGAAGAAAACAGTCTGTCATACTCCAAACGAAGTTTGGCATTCTTCTTAAAAAACAGATTATCAATATTTTGAGCAAGACTTTCATCGGGCGAAAGCATATCCAAATAATAAGGTATGCCGCCCAATATCATATACGACTGAATTTGGTCGTAAAGGTCGAAGGTGATATGATGCTTTTTGTAATAATCCTTACATTCCGAAAGTGTAAAAGGCTTTAAGTGAATTTCTCGTGTAACACGATTGTAAAGTCCGCCGTGATTGTTAATCAAATTATCTGAAATCCAAGATGTTGCCGAACCGCAAACAATAAGCATAATATCGCTCTGATTGGCAGCCCATCCATTCCAAAAATGCTCAAAACCGGTAATAAATCCCGATTTTGGAGTATCCATCCACGGCATTTCGTCAATAAATATTACGCGACGTTTGCCCTTAACCACAGGCTTTTGCAACACAAGCCTTTTCAATAATTCAAATGCTTCGAGCCAATTATCTGGTACAGAATCCATTTTAAGTCCGTAATTTGCAAGCGAAAAGGCAAAGTTTTGAAGTTGTTTTTTAACATTGCTATCGTTCTCTATCGGCGAAAGTCCCGTATGATAAAAACACATTTGCGACGAATATAATTGATTAACAATAAATGTTTTACCAACTCGTCTACGACCAAACACCACCACAAATTCTGCCTTTGAAGATTTGTAGATACGGTTAAACTCTTTTACCTCGTTTTTTCTGCCTATGATTTCTGCCATTGCTTCAATATTTTGATACGCAAAGGTAATAAATTAAATGTTAACGTGGCAAGTTTTAGTAAAAATATCTTGCCACATTATAGTTAAAAAATGTTAACGTGGCAACTTATAATTATTAAAAGTTGCCACATCAAGGCAAAAAACATGCAATGTGGCAAGATATAGGTTTAACAAAGATTAATAATTAATCTTCAAAATTCTTCCTATATTTGCCATCATTACTCATCAATTTAATTTTCACTAATTATGACAAAGACAGCAATTTTAGCCGCGCTATTGGCATTGGGCTGTGCTACCACAAACGCCCAAGAAAAACTCTTCAACAGACCAAATGTAGAATCACCCGTTATCAACAATGACGGCACTGTAACATTCAACATCTACGCTCCAAAGGCGGTAAAGGTAGAAGTTTCAGGAGATTTTGCTAATGCTCCCGCACCGCTCACCGAGGGCGAGAATGGCGTTTGGAGTTTCACCACCGGCAAACTCGAACCCGAATTGTACAGTTACACTTTCAATATCGACGGATTCAACGACGTAAAAGACCCAGCCAATATTTACGTAAACCGCGACATCACTTCGTACACCAACATTTTCATAATCTCCTCAGCCAAAGGCGATAAGGGCGATCTTTACAAGGTAAACGAAGTGCCCCACGGCAATCTCGCAAAAGTTTGGTACGATAGTCCCACGCTAAAAATGCAACGCCGTATGACCGTTTACACCCCGGCAGGTTACGACAAGGGCAAATCTTACCCCGTGATGTACCTTCTCCACGGTGCCGGCGGCGACGAAAATGCTTGGAGTGAACTTGGACGTGCTGCACAAATTCTCGACAACCTCATCGCACAGGGCAAGGCAAAACCGATGATTGTGGTAATGCCAAACGGCAACACCAACTGTCAGGCGGCTCCGGGCGAATGGTCGAAGGGTATGTACCAACCTTCGTTCCGTGGCTCGGGCGACAAACCTGTGGC
>JAGCVU010000267.1 GCA_017962175.1 Bacteroidales bacterium
AGCGTGTAAAACGTGGCTATGGCGATGGCTATTCCCGTGATATTCAACAGCGAGGGAAGCGAGGTCAGCGAACGGAGTCTAAATAGTTTCATATTTTTATCATTTTAGAATCGACAGTTGACAATTGACAGTTTACAATTAAATGTTCATTGTCAATTGTCCATTGTCAATTATTTAAAGTTCGTTCTTTACATCGGAAACAATCTTGCCGTCGAAGAGGTTGATGATACGCTGTGCTTTGGCGGCGTCTTTTTGCGAGTGGGTAACCATTACGATGGTAGAGCCTTCGCGGTTGAGTTCGGTGAGGAGTTCCATCACCTCGCGGCCGTTTTTAGAATCGAGGTTACCAGTAGGTTCGTCGGCGAGAATCAACTTTGGGTTCATTACCACTGCACGGGCAATTGCCACACGCTGCTGCTGACCGCCGGAGAGTTGCTGCGGAAAATGTTTTGCCCTGTGAGCGATGTTCATACGTTTGAGAATTTCGTCAACACGTTTTTTGCGCTCAGATGAACTGATTTTGAGGTAGAGCAACGGAAGTTCCACATTTTCATATACATTGAGTTCGTCAATAAGGTTGAAACTCTGGAACACGAAACCGATGTTGCCCTTGCGAAACTGTGTGCGGTCTTTTTCTTTGAGGTTGCCCACTTCCTGACCAATAAGTTCGTAACTGCCTGATGTGGGGTTGTCTAACAGACCGAGGATATTCATAAGCGTAGATTTGCCGCATCCCGAAGGACCCATAATGGCTACAAATTCGCCGTCTTTGATTTCAAATGTTACACCGTCTAATGCGAGTGTTTGTACTTCTTCGGTAGAGAAGATTTTGCTGATGTTTGTTACTTTAAGCATAGTATTTTGTGTTTAATTGTTTATACTAAATTTGTTTTTGCCATAAATAATGCATTACCCGTGCCAAAATGGTTAATGTGCTGAAGTGTAATGCTTTGTGATTTTGTAAGAGTGTAAAAGTGTAAAGATTTTTTACAGTGATGTAAAATAAGTTTACAGGGTGGGGGAGAGGGCTTTCTATTCCTTTCTCATTCCCTCCACGGGGTTTTGAAAGATGGTTTTGGCAGATTGAACGGTTACTATCGCGATGGTGAGGAGCGTTATGCCGATGAGAATTAGAATGTACAACCACCACGGAAGTGATATTTTTTCTACAAATGCCTGCTGCCAATTGCTTATTACATAATATGTTACTGGCAGACTTAATGCAAATCCTATTCCTACCATCTTTATATATTTGAGGTTAACCGATTTGAAAATGTTGCTGTTGTCGGCTCCAAATACTTTGCGGATGGAGATTTCTTGACGCTTGTATTCGGTATCAAATGTTACCATTCCAAATACCCCTATTATCGAAATCAATATTGCAAGTATTGCCATAAAGATGGTGGTGGCAGATGTTTTGATCTCTTTTTGGTAGAGGCGTTGGAACACTGTGTCGTAAAACTCAATTTCTAATGGCAATTCGGGAGCAATTTCGCCTACCACTGTGGTTATGTGGTTGATAGCCTCTTTTACGTTGCTTCCTTTGGCTATGCGCACGTAGCAAAAAGACAGATAGTCGGCTTTGCAAAGACACAGTCTAAGGGGCTTTGTTTCCATTCGATACGATGCAATTCTAACTCCTTGCTCTATTATGCCCCTAACTGCACCTCCGATAGAATCGCCTAAGTGTATATTGTGGTCGTTGGCAATGTCGGATGTGATTATGCAGTCGTTTTGAAAATCGTAGTTGCCTATGTCGTTTTTGCGAGTTTCGCTAAATCCTCTGCCTTCTTTTATAGGAATGTTGAAAACTTCAAGAATGTCGCCTGCGCAATTTATTGAATTGTAGTATAGTGTGTCGGTTCCGTTCCAAATGAAACCCATAGTGTTGAACGTGTCGTTGCCTCCAATAAGTTGCGAACTTGCAGCCACGTTTTCTATTGTGCTGTTTTCGGTTAGGCGTTGTTTTGCCAAGTCGAATTTTGAACCAAAATTTTCATTGATTTTGAATGTAGCAATCTGATTTTGATCAAGGATGTTGTTTGAATTTTCTAAATGCTTGATTTGTAGCCAAATGCTTACGGCAATAGAGATAAAGCACAGTGCCGAAAAAAATTGGAACACAAGCAGAGAGTTACGCAGTTTTCTACCCGAAATAGAGTGTCCAAACGAACCTTTGAGCACCAATGCCGGATTTGCAGTAGTGAGTTTGTTAATGGTATAAATATTTGATATTGAATTTATTATTAGCGATAATACACCTACCAAAATACAAATTCCAAAGTTGCTTGAAATCGACACGTCGTCGGGTACAAGAAACGATGTAATCCAAGTGCCGCCTAATAATTTTACCATCAAAAGCGCAGTTAACCAAGTGATAATCACTATTATAAAATTTTCGCCCAAGAGTTGCCAACGCATTTGAGCGGTGCTGCATCCAAGCACTTTTTGGGTGTTGATGCTTTTGATTCGCATTGGTATAAGGGCTATGTTAAAGTTGGTTTGGTTTACAGCCGCTATCAGAAGCACTATTAACGCTATGATAGTGAGCATTGTAGTGGTTTTAGCACTTCCGCTTTTGACAAAACCTTCGCTGTTTTCGTTGTGGTAGTAGACATTATTGAGAGGGTCGAGTAGGTATGGCGGATTATTTCCTTCTTCCTTAATGTGCTGGTTGAAAAGCGTTTCTATCTCTTCGCGGTCGTTGGGCGACGATAGCATCACATAGCACAGAAAATTGCGTCCGTAGTTTTTTTCTTTGGCTGTGTTGTCGAGTGAAAAATATACGCAGTTTTTGGTTTGTGTGTTTGATTCAAAATCTTTGTAAACGGCTGTTATAGTTAAAGTTCCGTCGCCACCGCACCACAATTGGTTTACATTAATTTGTTTGCCTATAACGTCGGTAGAGCCGAATAATTTTTGGGCTATTGATTCGCATATCATTGCGTTGCCTGCCACTGAGAGTGATGATGTGGTGCCGGCAATCAAGTTGAAGTTAAACATTTTGGCAAATCCCGAATCTATGCCTATTACATATTCGTAATAGCCGTGTTTTGTGCCATTGTCGGTGGTTTCTAAGTAGAATTTTTCGTCCCAATCCATTACGGCAGAATATGCTTCTACTTTGGGTGATAGATTGCCAAAAATTTCTATATTTGGACGTTCGAGTATGATATTAAACGGACGTTCAATATCCTGATACACATTGAATATCCTGTCGGCGTTTGGGTGGCAACGGTCGAAATTGTTTTCGTATTTTATTTGCATACCCACAAACATCAATGCAGTAAGTGCCGCAGTTATTCCTGCAAAATTCATTATCCAAGCCGCTTTAAATTTGGATATTGTGCTTATTAAGTTGCGTATTATTATCTTCATAGTAATTCTTAATTATGAATTGTGAATTATGAATTGTCAATTACTTAAATTCCACCTTCTCGCTATCTCCAAAGTTTTCGTAACCAGAGATTATTACCTTTTCGCCGGGTTCAAGACCTTCAAGAATTTCATAGTATTTTGGATTCTGACGGCCTATGCGGATGGAGCGTTTTACGGCGTATTTGCCGCCTTCGTCTACCACGTAAATCCATTGTCCGCCTGTGTGCTGATAGAATGTACCTTTGGAAATGATGATTCCGTTGGTGGGACTTCCAAGTTGGATATTGAGATAATAGGTTTGACCTGTGCGGATGTTGTCGGGTTCTTCGCCAGTAAATTTAAGATCTACACGGAATTTGCCGTTGCGCACTTCGGGATATATTTTGCGAATTTGTGCCGAATAGGTTTCGTTGCTTTTCTCAAAAGTGGCGTCGAGTCCTGAGGTAACGCGGTCGATATAATGCTCGTCGATGAGGACTTCGATTTTGTAACTTTCGAGGTTGTTGATTTGCGCTATTTTGTCGCCAACGCGTATGTATTGACCCTTAACTGCGTCTAACAGACCGAGTTCGCCGTCGATAGGGGCTTTGATATTGAGGTTTTCTTTGCGTCGGGTAATCATTTCCATATTTTTGCGCATACTTGCGAGACTTTCTTGAAGGTTTTTGATTTGCACGCTTCGGTAGAGGCTGTCTTGTTTAGCGCGGTTTTGGTTGAGTTCCAACTGCTGTTTGGCAAGTGTAAAGTCTTCTTCTGATTGAATAAACTCCTCTTTTGAGCAGAGGTTTTCGGCGTAGAGTTTCTTTTTCTGCTCGTAGTCGCGGCGG
>JAGCVU010000268.1 GCA_017962175.1 Bacteroidales bacterium
GCTCTGCGCGAGGGCAAGTTGACTCGCAACGCCGCCGAAGGCATAATTCTCTCTACCATTGGTTACACCATTTTTGTGGCTGGCGGCAGTATGTGGACGTATTACGGCTCGGCTATCCTAATTGGCTTGGGCAACGGACATATGTGGCCTGCGTTTCAGAATATGATGGTAAACCTTGCCCACAACAACCAGCGCGGCACAGCCAACAGTACCCTAATGACCTCGTGGGATTTGGGCGTTGGTCTTGGAATCCTCGCCGGAGGCTTTGTGGCAGAGCATTTTGGCTATGCCTCAGCCTTTTGGACAGTGTCAGCCATCCACGTAGCCTCGGCAGTGATGTATTTTGTGCTAACACGGGGCAATTTTGAGAGGAATAAGTTGAGGTGAAATCATTATTTTTGCCAAAACCACCTCAAAAACTCCAACTTTGGCAGATTTATAGGGGTAAATCTGCCAAAACCACTAAAAATTATACAACTTTGGCAAAAATTATGGGTAAAATTTGCCAAAGTTAGAAAATATTCGTATATTTGCTTCGTAATTAAAGACCACTGACTATGAATGAGAATATTATCGGCAGAGCGGAGGAAAAAAAACTCCTAAATAAATTGTTGGACTCCAAAAAGTCGGAGTTTATAGCGGTTTATGGCCGCAGGCGTGTGGGCAAAACATTTTTGATACGTGAATTTTTAGACGAGAAAATAGTATTTCAGGCGTCGGGACTTGCCAATTCGGGAACGAACGAACAGTTGAAGAGTTTTTTTCAATCATTAAAACGGTACGACGAGTCGGCAGATGTGATGCCTAACGATTGGCTTGACGCGTTTGAATTGCTAATCAGTTATTTATCCAAACTTACAGTTGCCCGCAAGGTGGTTTTTCTCGACGAACTGCCTTGGATGGACACTCCAAATTCGGGCTTTTTGTCTGCGTTAGAGCATTTTTGGAACGGTTGGGCGTCGGCACGCAAAGATGTAGTGCTTATTGTGAGTGGTTCGGCTACTTCGTGGATGATGAATAATTTGATTCTTAACCACGGCGGTCTTTACGGGCGTCTCACACATAAAATTCATCTTAATCCTTTCACCCTCGACGAAACAGATTATTTCCTTAAAACTAAGCACATCAACCTTACAAAATACGAACTTGCAGAGTGTTATATGATTTTGGGCGGAATACCTTATTATTTAGATTTTTTGGAAAAATCGCTAAGCCTTGCCCAAAATATCGACCGTATGATTTTTAACCCCAACGGTCAACTTTACCGCGAGTTTGAAACCGTTTATTCGTCGCTGTTCCGAAATAAAGAACTGTATATCAAAACAGTAGAGACTCTCAGCAAAAAATCGTCAGGACTTACCCGGAACGATATTATCAAGGCTGCCAACCTCAAATCGGGCAGCGCGTTGTCAACGGTTCTCAACGATTTGGAAAACTGCGGATTCATCCGAAAATACAGTATTTTGAAATCTCAGAACAACGCCATTTATCAGTTGTCTGATTTTTTTACTATTTTTCATTTCCGTTTTGTTGTTAAAAGTTCGTTTTACAACCTTCAATTTTGGAGCAACATTCAGCGTACCCCAGAATTTTATGCTTGGGCGGGATGCACGTTTGAAATGTTGGTAATGCAAAACGTTGAAAAAATCAAGCAAAAACTTGGCATTCAGGGCGTTCAAGCCGACATTTACGCTTGGCGCAGCAAGACATCCGACCCAGGCGCACAAATCGACCTTGTGATCGACCGTCAGGACAACACCATCAATCTTTGTGAAATCAAGTTTTCTGAATCGGAATATGTGATTACCAAGTCGTACGACAAGGTTTTGCGAAACAAGATTTCGGCATTTGTTACCGAAACAAAAGCGCGTAAGTCTATACAACTCACATTTATAACCACATACGGACTCAAACGCAACGAATATTCTTCAATAGCCCAAAACGAAGTGTTGATGGACGATTTGTTTTGAGCCATTAATCATACCTGATTGGCTGGGTGGTTTGGAGCAAGGTAAGGTACGATGAGATATCGTTTATCTTCATAGCCAGATGTACAGTCAATCTTCTATTACTCAATTGGCAAACCGTTTTTATATTTCTCTTTTTTGATAGTTTTTCCAGTTGTTGGGTCGGTGTATACTATTTCTTCTATAAGAGATTTTTTAATTTTGTAGACAGCGATTACACTTGTTCCTCCATTTGTTTCGGGGCGGGTGAACTTGCCTGAGTATGGCGTATCTGAGCCATAAGTATAAAACAACCAAGGCGCGGATTCGTTGTCGTGGTTGATGATGTAATACAAATTCTGATTGTAGAAAGAGTAAATCCAATTGCCCGACTGTTTGCCATATGTATAAGTTCCATCTATGACAATTCGGTTTTGATGGTCAAAGATTTGCATCTTACCGTTTTTCTGTTTATTGTCAGTGTTGGCAATGATTATGAATGGACGAGATAAAATGCTGTCAGGATGGATGTTGAAGTAATAGTTCCCGACTATTTTTCCTATTTCTGAATTATCTTGTTCGGAATAGTAGGCTATGATTGAGCCATTGAATGATGTGGTTCCTTCTTTTGTTAGTTTGAATTCTGAGGATTTTGTTTTGTCTTCTTTATACACTGTCTGTTTTTGCAAATGCCCGTTTTTGAATTCACTTTCCATTAATGGAGAGTTTGTTCTAAGTTGATACCAAACTTGCCTACCATCCAAAACACCATTTTTGTAATTGTATGTATGTGTTTTGCCAAATGATGGAGAGAACCGCTCGCATACGCCGTCAAGTTTTCCGTTGACATAATTCGACATCCATTTTGTATCATCGGCTATGTCTATTTCTGTCCATCGTCCGTTACGCAAGTTGTTATAAAAGTCGCCCTCGGCAATGATATTGCCGTCGTTATCGTGTTTTTCATAGTGCCCGTTGAGTTCACCGTTTTTATAGTAACAGATGTAGTCAATGGAATCCTTTATGTCCTTCTTAATAAAATCCAACGAAGATGGGTCGAGCGTTTTGTTAAAAAGGTAGTCTTCTTTTATTTTTATGAACTTTCCGTCCAATTTACCATTATGGTAGTTTGCAATGCTCTCAATAAGTTGGTTAATGTAGTAATAATACCATAGCCCTTCTTTATAGCCGTTAACAAAATCGCCTTCCACCTCTTTCTGCATCATCTTATTGCGGTATGTCCAATGACCTGTTTTCTTACCGTTGTAATATTGTCCATCAACGTCTGTGTACAAATTTCCGTCATCGAACAAGAAACCTGCGCCCAAGAATCGGCGTTTTTCCTGATATTTGCCTTCAAGTTTCCCGTAGTTGTAATTGCAAAAGACCACAGAATCACAATCCGCCTGCCACTCTTTGGCTGCACCGTGGAGCGTGCCGTTGCTGTAATTTGAGTAAACTGCGATGTGCCATTTCCCGTCTTTTAAAACCTTTGTCTCCCAATAACCGTCTTTTTCGTCGTTTTTATAGTTGCCTGAGATTATTAAAGCCAATTCTCCATCGTCGTTGTAGGCATACTCTTTGCATAGTCCGTCTTTTTCTCCACTTTTATAATAACACTCGTTGGCTTTCTTGCCGTCGGTGTCAAATTCGGTTATCAGACCGTCTTTTTCTTCGTTGAGATAGTTGCCCGTGGCGCGGATTTTTCCATTGTAATGATATACAGTAAATTTGCCGTTTGCTTTACCGTTTTTGGTGGTGTATTCAATATTTTTGTCGCCGTATTCGTTGTATTCGGTTATGATACCGTTTTTTTCATCGTTTAGCAAAGTACCTGATATTCTCGGTTTTCCATTCTCGTTGTAAAAGATGTATGAACCATTACCTTTGCCGTTGACGTATGTTATCACGCTCTCCAAAGTTCCATCTTCAAAATATGAGTAGCATTTTCCGTTCTTTTTGCCGTCTTTTAATGTGTAACGCTCTTTTATTTTTGTAGTTCCATAATAATAGTCCACCTTTTCGCCGTTGTCGTTGTCGTAAATGCCGCCTTTGCGAGTAAGGGTTATGATGTATGAAACCATTGTGCCGCCGCCGTATGCGCGTTCTTGTGTTGAAGTTTGAATGACGAGTATAAACGACGGACTGCTGTAAAATGCAGCGATTGCTTTGTCGTAAATTTTGCTGTCAGTTTGTTTGTAACCATTGGCGGAGAGAGTGGCTTTTATGGATTTGTAAGCGTTATCAGTTGGCTGATAATCAACTTCTTCCACTCGTCCGTTGTATGTGTAAAATCTGAACCAAGCGGTGGCGCGGTCATCGTACCAAGTATCTTTGCCGTAGGCGTAACTTATGGTTGAATATTCGTATGTATCGCCACGCTTTGAATTGTGATATTCCCAACCTTTGCGTGTCAGAATGTTTGCTCCGTTTTCCCAATTAGACTGTTTGCAAAGGTTTTGCAGTTCTGTCAAAGTGAGGTTTTGTGATGCGGCGTAAGTACTTTGTAGTATGAATAGTATGGCTAATATGTTTTTCATTTTTATTTTATTTTCGAGAAAGACTAATTCTATAAGAGGTTTTTGTGCCTCCATATTCCCCTTCTGTGGTGGCTTGTATCAGTTTTAAATTATAAGTACTATTAGCATAGAAGGTTGTAATATTCCCGTCTTCAATCTGATTGTCAATTCGCTTGTAACCGTTAGCCGCAAGCGAATTTTTGATGACATTATAAGTGTTTTTGGGTGCTATATAATTCACTTTTTCTACTTGACTTCCATCAATATAAAGCGCTAACCAAGCGGTAGCATATTCAGAGTTCCAATCACTTTTAGAGAAAGCGAACTCGATTATGGAATAATGGTCGTCGTCTCCCTTTTTAGAGGAATGAAACTCCCAACCTTTACGTGTTAGCATATCATTTCCTGTCTGCCAATTTGATAGTTTGCAGAGATTATGAAGATCCGCCAAGGTGAGGCTTTGCGCTGTTGCAACAGCAGTGACGGCGCTGAACAAAAGCAATAATAGTATCTTTTTCATAGTGAGTTGTTTTATAATTTATAGTTTTTTTGAAAGTTCTTGTATTTCAACAAATTCGTTGTATGATAAGTTCTCTTTGGAGAGACGCGAGTATAAATCGTTTGCCAAGGTAACTTTTTCTGCATTGTAGTTTTTAATATAATTTTGGGGATTGACCTTTTTCTTCAAATCATCTAACATAGTTTTGTCTATCAATGTGATTTTCAGTTTTTCAACCGCTTCTTGTTGTATCTTGTCTAATGATTCTTTATCATTGGGTCTTGTCTGTAATAGTTTTTGGTAGATTTCATTTGCAGCGTCTATTTTCTCTTTGTTGTAGTTTTTCATAAACACGGATGGATTGCAGAGCCGTTTCAATTTGTCGTATAGGGTTTCGGATATCATTTTTTGCTGTTTGCTGTAAGTAATGATGAGAGGAATTATTATTGCTAAAAACAAAATAGTTAATGCCACAGCCCATCTTATTCGGAAAGATGTTGTATCAGAATCAATTCTCCATTGTGCTTTGACAAATGAAAAGTATCTAGGACGTGAGAATGCATTATAGACTCTATGGTAACCATTCCAAAAATAACTACCGTCCAAGGGTTGCTGCTCATATTTTTCAAATTCCTCTGAATTGTAAGAGAATGAAGGATATGTGTATTTTAATGGTTGGTTAAACAAGGTTGTTTCGTTGTAATATGTTATGCGGGTTGGCTTTGATTTATTGTTGAAATTAAAGTACTTACATACTGATGAAATCTCATCCATTTTAGAAAAAAAGTCATCAATAATACCGTTTCTATAATCATTTTTGTACGATGATGCGTTATTGTCATTTGTCCAAAAATCAAAGGCTGATTCTACGGCATCTTTCACCGTGGGACGATAATAATAAGATTTCTCAAAGTATCCTACTGCATATGGAAATATTCTTGTAAACCATATAGTATATTCATCTCGATACAGATTAATACTTTCATCAGGATATTTCCTTTTGCCTGAAAGCAATTCGTTTCTAATTTCATCTGCATAAGAATGTTCTTGTAACCCTTTATATTCTATCAACCCAAGACACCAACCGTTTTTTGCCTTGCTGTTTTCATCATTCCAATATTTGAGTTTGTACATTTCCTGCACATCGCCATAACGCACGTTCCACTCTTCCAAATTTTCTGCGTAGTTATTCTGATATTGTGCGTTCATTAAATCTCTCAGTGTGTCGTTGTCGTCGTAAAAACTGCTTGTTTTGAGAGTAGGTTTTAGCGGTATACTTGTTTTTTCTGATTGAACATCTCTATTTGAATAGATTACGTCATAAAATTGTTTATTTTTCGTATAGAAAAAAGCCTCCAATTGATCTGATATATACTCAGATTCTTTGTTAATCTTATTTTTTATAAAAGATTCTACTCCCCACAACCACGAGTAAGTCATTGCGGCGGCATATACGATTATTGTTATAGCAATTATCCACTTTTTATTCATGATGATAGATTTTGATATTATTAAGTTTAATTATTCTCACAAATCTTGCACAGTCTTCGTCCATTGTTAATGGCTTGTGATTCATAATCACCTCACAGGTTCGCCATTTTTATACTTAATAGTTTGATATATAGTGCCAGACTCTGTGCCTTTGAGGATGTGTTGGGTGATAAGCGACTGTGAGATGGTGTAGATTACGGCGACAGGTTCGTCGATGCCGTTGAGGTTGCGGTATTCGGTGTGCTGTCCCGAAAAAGGCTTGCCGTCCATAGTGTAGAAGTGTGTAGGCACAGTCTCATCGTTGAAATCCACTACCTCGTAACAGCCGTCGTCGTAGAAATACTGATAACTATTATCTACCAACTTGTTATTGTTGTAAACACTTTTTGTTGTTAAATTGCCATCTGTGTCGTATTTTTTGAATTCGCCATCGAGCACACCGTTTTTATAGGTAATTTCCAATCTTTTTGCATCCGTTTTTAGTCCGTTGTTGTAATACGATATCCATAATCCATCGCGCACACCGTCTTTGCATTGTCCCGTTTCGCAAACCTTGTCGTTGTCGTAATATGATGTGTGAGTACCAGTGTAAGGCATGTTGTCGAGGGTGTAGTAGCGGAGTTCGTCGGTGTCAAAGTTGTCGGACACGTAATAGCCTTGGTCGAAGTAGTAGTCGAGCCAAAGTCCAGTCTGCTCTCCGTATTTAAACTGACCTTGATAAACAATGCGCCCTTGTGTGTCGGTTTCTTGCATCTTGCCGTGGGGTATTATGTAATCGTCGTACTCGTGTTGCAAGCGGAAAAGACTGAACGGCTGTTGCAAAACCGACGGCATAAACAAATAGAGAAAGTCTGTGGATGATGTTACCGCCCTTGTGTGTTCGTAGTAGCCATCAAGGTAATAGTTTGTAACGTTGGCGGTGAAGAGCGAGTCGTAAATTTGTTTAAGGGTGAATACATCCCTTACTGTTTTGCCGTCGGAGCGGTATGTGGTTTCGGATTTGAGAATTCCGTTGTCGAATATGTCCACTTGGTGCACGTTGTCTAAATACATAGTCTGTCTGCCGTTGAGGACGCCCTTTTGGTAGTTATAGTCATACATCTTGCGTCCAGTAGAATCGTACGACGTAGCCTTGCCCTCGCGCACACCGTCAACATACGAAGCCTGATATCGCAAAGCACCAGTTTCGTAATAATGGAAGTCGTCGCCGTGGAGTTTATTGTTTTTCATAGTCCATTTTTCGCGGAGTTTTCCGCTTTTGAAGTAGTTGGTTTGCTGCCCTTCTGAGATAAATTCCATACCGTTGGTATTATCGATAGATGAATAAAATCCCTCGCCTTGCAACTCTCCTGTGATGTAGTAATCGCGGTATTGTTTCAACCCCTTCGATTTATCTTTGGCATTATAAAGACGGTAGTATTCGGCAGTTGATTGGTTGTTGGTTACGTTCCAATCCTTGTCGAAAAAAATCTTGTCTTTTAAGGCCTGTCCGCAGCATATATTTACAATCGATGCGGTTAATAATGTTAGAGTTAGGTGTTTTTTCATAGTGATGTGTATTTAATTAGTTCAACAATTCTTTTTCCCCATTAGTGTCACCTTTGCTCGAAAGGTTACACATTATAGTATATATTTTATTTCTCCAAAGTTAAGACACAAATCATTATACTGAATAATAATTGTGTATCAAGATTTTAGACATATTGTCCAATAATATTAGACAATTTGTTCCTTTTGCGATTCAGAAAGGCTTGTTAAACAAAGAAA
>JAGCVU010000269.1 GCA_017962175.1 Bacteroidales bacterium
TATCTAACGCTCAATGGATTAAAAACGTTCAATCGGGCGAATACAAAAATTGGATAAATAAAAACTACGACGCAAGGTAGAAATGATTAAAAACATCTGTTGCATAGGCGCGGGATATGTAGGCGGACCCACCATGACGGTGATGGCCTACAAATGTCCCGAAATAAAAATCACGGTTGTTGACCTCAACAAAAACCGTATTGCCGCGTGGAATTCCGACAATCCACACGATATTCCTATTTTTGAACCCGGATTAGCCGAGATTGTGATGCAGGTTCGCGGCAAAAACCTGTTTTTCTCTACCGACGTGGAAACAGCTATCGATCAAGCTGATATGGTGTTTATGTCGGTTAACACGCCCACCAAAGAGTATGGCAAGGGCAAGGGAATGGCGGCAGACCTTAAATATATCGAACTCTGCGCCCGTCAAATTGCAGCGGTGTCAAAATCAGATAAAATTGTTGTTGAAAAATCTACCTTGCCCGTGCGCACTGCCGAGGCTATCCGTTCTATTTTGGACAACACCGGCAACCACGTAAAGTTTCAAATACTTTCCAACCCCGAATTTCTTGCCGAGGGAACAGCCATCAACGACCTTCTCAATCCCGACCGCGTGCTTATCGGCGGATTGCAAACTCCCGAAGGTAAGGCTGCAATTGAAGAACTTACAGCTATTTACGCACATTGGATTCCTCGCGAAAAAATTATCCAAACCAACGTGTGGAGCAGCGAACTATCGAAACTCACTGCAAACGCATTTTTGGCACAACGTATCTCGTCGATAAATTCATTATCAGCACTTTGCGAAAAAACAGGTGCCGACGTTACCGAAATTGCCCGCGCCATTGGGTCTGACAGCCGTATTGGTAGCAAATTTCTTACAGCCTCGGTTGGATTTGGCGGTTCGTGCTTTCAAAAAGACGTTCTCAACCTTGTGTATATTTGCAAAACTCTTGGTTTAGAAGAAGTTGCCGAATATTGGGATTGGGTTATCAAAATGAACGACTATCAAAAACACCGTTTTGCCGACAATATCATCACAACATTGTACAACACCGTATCGGGCAAAAAGATAGCATTTCTCGGATGGGCATTTAAGAAGAACACCAACGACACTCGCGAAACTCCCGCTATGTATGTGGCAGACATTCTGATGAACGATCTTGCTAATATTGCAGTTTTTGACCCAAAAGTATCGCCAAATCAGATATTTACCGACATCAACCACGTAAACGGCAAAAGCGACGAAGAAAACCAAAAGCAGCTTTCATTCGTTAACGACCCCTACGAGGCTTGCAAAAACGCTCACGCCGTGGTAATCCTCACCGAGTGGGATATGTTCAAAGACCTCGATTGGAAACGCATTCACGACGGTATGATGAAGCCCGCATTCCTCTTTGATGGTCGCAACTTGCTCAACGACAGCGAGATGAAAAATCTTGGATTCTATTACAAAGGAATAGGAAAATAAATTTCCTATCCCTTGATTCTATATATATAAGGTGTATTCAAACTCCCTTATCGTGTTAAAATCCTCTTCGCGGATAGTTGCGCCGTCTTCGTTATTAGTGGTAATGGTTTGATTTACAATTCGTCCAGTGCCAGTAGCGGTGGTGGTGGTAACGGTGCGAGCTTCGTCGTCGTATTCGGTGGTGATTTTTCCACGCGAACCTATGGTTTGAAGAATTTCGCGACCCTTTTCGTCGTATTGATAAGCGTAACTATCAAGGAGTTCTTTCTTAGGATTGAGAATGCCCATAAACGAAAGTTTGCCATCGTCTTGATATTTGTAAATGCGGTGATCGGTTTCTCGGCCGTCTTTATCTAAATTCTTGGATATTATTACCTTACCATTTTCAAATTGCGAAACTTGATGCAGCGAAATATCACCATTGTAGTCGGTGATAAGATGCTCGGTAACATTACCGTCGGCATCGGTGGTAAATTCTTCTTTTTCTTCTACATTGCCTTCTTCGTCTACTGTGGTAATTGTCAGGTTGTTAGGCGTATGGTCGTAAGTTTTGATAGATTTAAAACCACCTTGATATTCAATGGTTTCTTTGGCTATACGGCCTTCGGGAGAATATTCGTAAAAGTGAGTTTCGTTTGGTTCGTCCTCGCCGCAAAAAATTTGCATTTCGATTCTTTGGTTGCGGTCGTTAAACTTGGTAACGGTTTTTGAGGTTTCGGCACCGTCGAAATCGTAGTCAACGGCTAGAGTTTCGTTGCCGCTTTCATCGTATTCAGAATAGGCATTGGTGTAAGTGGTGTCCGATTCTTTTACGGTGGTTCGTTGGGTAATGGTCTTTATTTTCATAAGTAATTAAATTTTAGTCGGTTATTAATTAATAAGCATACCGTCGGAATTAAATTTTATAATATCGCCGGGATGTTTGGTAACAGTGTTGCCATTTTGGTCTACAAATGTAGATTTTTTTGCCGAAATACCTTGCATCACATATCCGTCGCGATTAAAAACTATCGGGCGATGTGCCATAAACGATATTTTTTCGTGTGTATTAATGCTCAATTTTACTGTTTCAACGGGAGTAATTAGACGGATATTGCCTGAGGGATAGAATCTTATCTCGGCACCCGGGTCTGAAAAAATCACCGTTCCATCTTTGCAAACATATTCAATACCTTGCGCTGCCGAGCCCGCCGAAACACGTCCCTGTTTATCAAAAAACGTTACTGTCATTGCCTTAAACTCGTAAAACTTTCCGTTGCTTGCCTCGCCGATAAAGTTGACCGCCGGAAAACCTTCGAACACCTTGCCGTCTTCGTTTATCATAATTCGAGTGCCACCTTGAAAAAGCACAAGCGGACCAGTTGTCCACAAATCGGTGTCAACGGCAAGCACGCCCTCAATCACTTCGCCTTTGTGGTTGAGTACCACATTGGTACCGCCTTTAAACATTACCCCGATGGCAGGAGTATTCAACACGGTGTCGCAACTGAGAGTGTCGCCCGGAATACCCGAGCATGGCAATATCGTTACTATCAACAATATGACTGTTATCCAAAATTTCATTTCGTCATTAATTCGGTACAAAGATATTAATTTAATAATGAATTTACCCACGAGTCTTGTCTGCCGCAAAAAAATTTTTACCTTTGCATTGTTAAAAAACGAAATCAAAATGGCTTTTAAATCAGGCTTTGTAAATATTGTAGGCAATCCCA
>JAGCVU010000270.1 GCA_017962175.1 Bacteroidales bacterium
AAGATAATGGAACTTCAACTTCGTTTGGATGCTCGCAAGGTTAAACTCAAACTTTCGCCCGAGGCTGAAAACCTTCTGTTAGACAAGGGTTTCTCTAAAACATACGGCGCACGCGAACTTGAACGCACTATCAACTCGTCGCTTAATCCGCTGCTGATGAACGAGATACTCTTTGGCTCACTTACCAACGGCGGTACGGCAGAGGTTTCGGTAACACCCGACAACACACTGATAATCAACGCAAATAAATAACGCGATGATTTACCTTCTCCCCAACGACGAACTTCTGTTTCCCAATCCCCGCAATGGCGAAAAAGACGGATTGTTTGCCGTGGGGGGCGACCTTTCGCCCGAACGCCTCGAACTTGCATACGAGAACGGCATTTTTCCGTGGTTTCCCTTTCGCGCTGAGTATACGGCACTTATCGACGAAAATGGCAAACCGATGATTACGTGGTATTGTCCGATGGAACGCTACGTGATTTTCCCCGAAAAAATCCACATCTCGCACTCAATGCGCAATCTTATCAACAGTGGAAAATACCGCGTAAGCATAGACCAAGCCTTTGATGCAGTAATAGAAAACTGTTCGCAAATGCGTATCAATCAAGAATATGCGTGGCTTGGTCCCGAAATGGTGTCGGCATACAAAACCCTTCACCACCGCGGACTCACCCACAGCGTAGAGGTTTGGGACAATGTCACCGGCGCACTCATTGGCGGGCTTTACGGAGTTCGCCCCACTGCCACCTGTTTTTGTGGCGAAAGTATGTTTTCGCTTGCCCCCAGTGCCTCCAAACTCGCCCTCATAACCCTTGCCCGACACATGCAATCCACCGGCGGCAAAATGATCGACTGCCAATTTCACACCCCACATTTAGAAAGTATGGGTGGGGAAAGTATTGGGTATGAGGAATATATGGGGGTGATGCAAGGGGGGGATTAACTTATAACAATAGCAAATTTTTAAAAAAGAGTTTTTAAATGATGACGAACTTTTTTGTATCTTTGCACCGCATAGATTAAAAACCTAAGCCGTTATTAATAGCCAACAAAATGATTTACAACAACATACTTGAAGCCATAGGCAACACTCCTTTAATTCAGTTGCAGCATATTGTTCCCGAAAATGCGGCACGGGTGCTTGTAAAGTTTGAGGGATTGAACGTGGGCGGATCTATCAAAACTCGCACCGCTCTAAATATGATTATAGATGCTGAAAAACAAGGACTTATCAACAAAAACACTATCATTGTTGAGCCCACAAGCGGCAACCAAGGTATCGGTCTCGCGCTTATAGGTGCTGTGCGCGGCTACAAAACCATCATTATTATGCCCGACAGCGTTAGCGAAGAACGCCGAAAACTCGTAAAGCATTATGGCGCAGAGGTTAAACTTGTTCACGACTATGGCGATATAGGTCGCTGCATTCGCGAATGTGTGGAAACCGCCGAAATAATGAAGGAGGAAAACCCAAATGTCTTTATCCCTCAGCAATTTGAAAATCCTGCCAACCCAGCCATTCACCGTATTGCCACGGCTCAGGAGATTCTTAGAGATGTGGACACGCCTATCGACGGCTTTTGTTCGGGCATTGGCACAGGCGGAACTCTCTCTGGCATAGGCGAAGCCCTCCGCGCTGCCAATCCGCATATCTATATTTGGGCTGTGGAACCCGAAAATGCGGCTATCCTCAGCGGCGGTTCTATTGGTACTCACCTTCAAATGGGCATTGGCGACGGATTGATTCCCAAGAACTTAAACCGTCACATTTTTGACGACATATATATCGTTACCGACGAAAAAGCAATATTTACAAGTTGCGAACTTGCGTCAAAAGAGGGACTTATGTGCGGAATTTCGAGCGGAACCAACGTTGCCGCCGCTATTGAGATGGCAAAAATTCTCGGTCCAGGCAAAACTGTTGTAACCATACTTTCCGACACCGCAGAACGCTATTTCAGCACACCGCTGTTTGATAACGAATTTTTGTAAAGAGGAATATTTTAAAAAGGAAAGTGGGGAGTGATGGATTCGAACCACCGAAGGCGTAGCCAGCAGATTTACAGTCTGTCCCATTTGACCGCTCTGGAAACTCCCCGAGGAGCAAAACATCTTTTCTGTTTTGCGGGTGCAAAAGTAGAGATGTTTTTATAAACAAAAAAATCTTTTTATATCTTTTACCATAAAAAATTACAACCTCCTATCCTACCGCATTGTATACCTCGGCAAAATGGTCGGCGAAATATTGCATCGATGGAAAAACCACGTTTGCGCCCTCGCCACTGAGCACCTCGTCGGGCAAAGGTCCAGTGTTTACGGCTATTGTAAAAATACTTGCGGCTACTCCTGCCCTAACGCCCAAAGGTGCATTTTCTACCACTACGGCTTCGTTGGTTTGTACGCCTGCTTTTTTTAATCCGATGAGATACGGCTCGGGGTTGGGTTTTCCGTATTTTACGTCAAAAGCCGTTACCATATTCTCAGGTGAAAAAATACCAGGGAAACAGCGGTTCAACTTGTCTAACAGCGATTTTTGTCCGCTGCCTGTTACAAGCACAATCTTCAATCCTCGCTCTTTGATTGCGTTGAGCAATTGAGCAGCGCCTTTCATCGGGTCAGCCACTCCGCACGAGTTGAAAATCTCCGACTTGCGGGCGTAAATCTTCTCCATTTCCTCCTCGGTGGCTTCACGTCCGAAAGTCTTCATCGTGAGTTCGTTGATGGTAGACGCGCCGGTTCGTCCCTCGTTCATATACACCTGAGGTTCAGACAGATCCAAACCAAATTCCTTGGCGGCCTTGCACCACGAAATAGCGTGAAAAGGCATAGAGTTAAACAGCACACCGTCCATATCAAACAGAAACGCTTTAACTTTCAATTGCTTGTTGCCGCTGCGGGCAAGATATGAGGAAATTTCTTGTTGTAACATAATCGATCTTTTAGCGGGGCAAAGGTATTGATAATTATCAAACTTGCGTTTTAGCCAATATGATTATTGCGTTAACAAAAAGGGCAGTCTGAAAATTCAGACTGCCCTTTTTGTGGAGCTGCGGGGGGTCGAACCCCGGTCCGATCATGAGACCCCCATGCTTTCTACATGCTTAGCCTTCTTTTGGTTTTCGAGAACAAGTCCGGGTGAAGGCCCTCTAACCTGTTCCTTATCCTCTACTTTTCATCTTGGCCACGAGGCGGAGCCTTGACTATTCCGCAGTTACTTTGCACCTCCTGATCGTTTTGGCAGCGGACGGAGCCGACGGGAGATGTCTCGTTTCCCTACCTTGTAGGGAAATAGGCTAATCTACTATACTTCAATTAGGCAGCGAGAGCATAATCGTAATTATTGCCAGTTAATTTTTTGTAACCATGATTACGGAAACTGTTACCTGTTCCGGCATGCTTACATGCTGACCTTGCACGCCGTCAAAACCAAAGTCAGCCCCTTGTTTGCATTTACAAAAGTACAGACTATTTTTTTAATCTGCAAATTTTATTCTAATTATTTAGTTGTTGAGTGAAGATTCTTTTGCAGGAGATTTAGTTCCTTTATTCATTTTGTCGAAATTCAACCCCAAGGTAAATCTAACCGTGTTTTGCAACGGGTTTGAAGATGTGGTGGTTACGAGGTACGAAAAGTCGAACGAGAATACATTGAGTTTTAAGCCAACACCAAAGGTGAGATATTTACGTCCGCCTTTGTCTTTATGCTCGGAGAAATATCCCATACGTCCAGCAAAAGTCTTTGAATACCAATATTCTAAGCCCATTGAATATGAAATTTCCTTAAATTCCTCTTTCATACCGTCGGGAGCATCGCCAAACGAGCGGAAAATGCCCACAGGCACCGAAACATCGTCGTCTTTACCCTTAACAATAGTGTCGTTAACACGGATAGGCGGTGTGGGAACGAGCAACTTGTTGATGTCGAATGTGGCAGTGATACTGTTGTATTTGTCGAGTTCCAATGTGTAAGCCGCACCAAGTTTCATATTAGTGGGAATAAAGTTTGAGTTGTTTTTGGTGTAGCTCATCTTAGTGCCTATGTTGCTGATATTTGCGCCCAAACCTAAAATGTGAGTATATTTAGAACCCTCAAATGCTTTGTTGTAATAAACGGCAATGTCGCCAGCAACAGAGTGTCCGGCATGAGTTTCTTCCGAATTGTTTACAGTGGCGCCGCCGGTAAGGTTGCTATATATGTAACGCATTGTGAGCGAAGCAGAAAGGTCGTCGGCAAGTTTCAACGAATAAGAACCGTCGATGGCAAACTCTTTGGGAGTGAATTGCTTAATCACCGAACCATTGATGTCGGTAAAGGTCATATCTCCAAGCGAGAAATATGTAAGCGAATAGCCAATTGCCTGATTGTTTTTAATTTTGTTGAATCCTGCTAAGTAGCAGATATTCATATCGTCTACATAGTTTTTGAGCCAAGGCATATACGAGAGCGACACTCCCATACGGTCTTCGGCAAAAACATATTTGGCAGCGTTCCAATGTTGCGAGTTGATATCGGGCGAGGTAGCCACACCCGCATCACCCATTGCGCCGGCACGAGAGTCGGGGGCAATAAGCAGAAACGATGCCACTGTAGAGATAATGTTGTTAGACGATTCTCTTCCGATAACGTCTTGAGTAGGTTGTATTTGTGCGTTTACAATAGTCGGTAAGGCCAACAGCGCAGCGGCTATTGCGGATTTAAATTTTAAGTTAGTCGTATTCATTTGTATTTTCAAAATTTTCTCGTTTTATT
>JAGCVU010000271.1 GCA_017962175.1 Bacteroidales bacterium
CACTTTGTCGCCCGCTTCGTTGAGCATTTTCATTCCGAGCGACGCAAGTTTATCTATCATAATAAGTTAGTCTAACGATGCAACAAGTTTTTCGAGAGTTTCGATACGTTTTTTGAGTTCCTCAACCTCGCTTTTGGTGGCGGGACGGAATTTGGCAATGGTTTCGCTTACCACGTCGCGGATTTTCTTTTCGGTTTCTTTTGCCTTGGAATCCACGTTGGTAGAAAAATCGTCAACAATTTTTTTGCCCTCGTCGGCAGATATTTTGTTGCTGCTGATGAGTTCCGAAACTGCCTTTTCGAGTTTCTCCTTGGTCATTGCTGCGAAGCCTATGCCTTGGTAAATCAGTTTTTTAATCAAACCGTCTACGCTCTCCTTGTCTTTTTCTTCTTCTTCCATTTTATTAATATTTATAAGGTTAAAAATCGATTTATTGTAAAGCCAAAGATAAGGATATTTTTTTGAATAATGATAAAATTTTGAGAAGAAAATTCGCCGCAGCCAAGTTTATCCTCTATTCGGGTTTTGCCCAAAATGCTTCATCGTCGTGAGTTACAACATCGTTTTTGCCAATATCATAACAATCAAATTCGTTGGGTATCAGCAATATGTAACGGTCGCCACTACTTACCGAGGCAGGCTCTACACTAAAACCGTGTTTCTCGTGCGAACAAAACCAATAAAGATTTTTTGCCCAATATGCCTTGTAATAATCTGCCGAAAACCAAACACTTTTAATAAAATGTATATCAAACTTGGTTCCGTGAGCCAAAGCCGAGCGCATTTCTTGAAGCGAAAGTGGAGTGTTGTCCTCGCCGGTAATGTAGGCGCATAGGTCAGAATCGAGCATCACCCATTTGTTCATTTCGGGAATCCAAACAATGTTTACCACGTGGCAATCGTCATCGGTGGCACTTTCGGGTCGGCATGTGATAAACCTATTGGTAATGCCGGCGGCAAAGAGCAATTCAGAATTAACAATCGAGTGCAGACGACAATTAATGCCGGGTTCCACGTTTTTAACAAACTCCCAAAGCGAAATGGCATCACGCTTTTCGGGCTGTTGATTTTGATTGCGGTGAGGAATATTGTTGGCAACAAACTGAGAAATTTTCAATGCCTTTTCCCAAGTAGAAAGATTATCGTTGATAATGGTGTCGATGCGAAAATAATTGTAAATTTCCTTAGCGCGGTCGGCGTCGGGGGTGTAGGTAAAATGGAGCGAATTGTCCGACCCTGTGGCATAAGTACTGTTTTTCAATAAATTAGCGTTTCGTGATTCATTTTTGGTAATGTACTCATCATCGTCCTTGCACGCAACAATGCACAATGCAGTAATAGTCAGTAATATAAGTTTTCTTGTGTTCATAATAAATGATTTTGTTGTTTGTGGGCGCAAAGGTATGGAGAAATTTTTGGGAGAAAAAAGATTTGTGAAAATTTGCGATGCAGACCCTTATTTCCTCCTCAGCGACTCCACCTTCGACTTCAACGCACGGAATGTAACGTCTTCTTGTATTGCCATGATTTTCATAATCGAGGGTTTGTCGTATTCTTTTGACGCAAGAAGTTTGTAAAAAGTTTGACGGGGGTTGATGCCGGGGTATTCGTCTTCGATTTGGGCAAGGAGACTGAGGTCGATTGTCTTGTAATATTCGAGAAATCTTTCGTAATCTTTTTTGTTCCATTGACCTGAATTGCCGTTACTTACAAAGATTTGTTCATAAAGTCGCTTGCCTTCGCTGTAAAGTTCGGCGTAACGGTTTTCGATCTCGTAGATTTTGGCTTGCAAACGGCTGATTTCTTTGGTATTGTCGGGGGATGTAACAGCCTTCAACTCCTCTATTCTATCGCGTGACTCTTTGATAATCTGACGGTTGACAGCAAGTTCGTTTTCGTAGCCACGCCGTTGACGATAGATAAAGAACACACAAATTGCTATCAAAACTATAAAGATAATTATCAACAACTGTATGAAATTCTGCGTTTTGAGTTTGGAGGTTTCAAAATCAATTTTCTGAATGTTTTGCGACACCTTGTAATCGGCTATAAAATTGACAATTAGGTGGTTAATCTTATTTAAAATATCGGCATAATATGCGGCTTTTTCATAATCGCCATTCTGTTTGAAACAATTGAACAACATTTCAACGCTGAGCATCTGATTATATGAGCCGTAAACAGGATGACTTTTTAGAAACGGCTCAATATCAGCAATTTGCTCACGTTGGATATAGAGATTGACGATGGCGAGTTTGGCATAATCGGATTGTACTGACTTCGGCTTGTCATTGAGCACCTTGCGGGCGTATTGTTCGGCTTTTGTGGTGTCGTCGTTGGCAAAAATCCACGCATAATGACTCAAATACATATAATCAGTGGTGTCAACGCTGCACAACTGCATACAATATTTTGCGCTGTCGGTGTTGTCTCCTGCCATATAAAAAAACGCCTTTGTAATATAACAGATGTTTCTACCCTTTTGATTTACAACATATTTCATCATATCATCCACAAGCGTCAATCCTGATTGGAAATCCATATTGTTGGTCAGATAACTCACCCTCACGGATTCAAGTATAATACGCAACGAATTGTTATTAAGCGAAATAATCAGTTCTTCCGCTTGTTTAAAATAATAAACGCCATCGTTTTGCCGCGACAACAAATAAAGTTTCATACTTTTAATCAAATACGACAGCGCAAGTTTCTCTTTGTCGGTGTGTACGGAATAATAATCAATTAAGGTGTTTATATTTGTAGTGTCAACGAACTGAGGCAAGGTAAAAACATCCTCATCAATCGAGTTTAGCGAAAACAACTCGCTCAAAAACACTGTGTACATACTGTCGGCCTCCGACAATGGAAGTTTTAATTCCTCCTTGTGTTTGGCGTAAAACTCATCTGCCATCTCGTATTCCAAATCAAGGTACAGCGACAGCACACGATCTAAAAGTTGTTGGTTTTCAGTCTTTTGAGAACATGCAGCAAGGAAGAATAGCAATATGATGAAAATTGATGTTTTTGTCATTATTGATGCCTTTTTTAGTTTGCACAAAGATAAATTAATTATCGGAAGTGTGCAAAAATGAAGTTTTTTTTATCAATCGCCAGCAATACTTATTATTCTGATTTTCAGGATGTAACAAAACGGCAACGCTGTTAAACTTTTCAGCAAGAAACATGGCTAACATTCTGATTTAAAGTACATTAAATAGCAACATTGCGAAAAAAAATATTTGCAGCGTATTTGGCTTCGTCTATATCTTTGCGAAAAAGTTTTATCAACCACAAAAAAATAGAACAATGAAAAAAATTATTAAAATCGGATTCGCGATGATTTGCACGGCGGTAGTCGCTTGTGGACAATCGCAGACAAAACCTCAAAGCCTCAGCGAAAGGGTTGACGGATATTTTGCAGAAAACCCCGGCAAGTTTTCGGGCGCAATCGAGATTCAGGAAAACGGCAACACTGTATATCAAAAAGCGTTGGGATTTGCCGACATCGAAAACAAAATTCCCGCCACCAACAAAACCAAATTCCGCATCGGCTCCATCTCCAAAACTTTTACGGCGGTGCTTACTTTCAAGGCGGTACAAGAGGGGAAACTCTCGCTCACCGACCCTCTCTCCAAGTTTTTCCCAGATGCACAAATCCCTAACGCTGAGAAAATTACGGTGGATATGCTTCTATATCACCGCAGCGGATTGCGCGATGTGGTCAACGATGATTACAACACCTTCGTCACGTACTACTCAAAACCGCAGACCCGTGCACAGATGATGGAGCGCATAGCAAAGGCAGGCGTAAACTTTGCGCCCGACAGCACTTTCCGCTATTGCAATTCAGGGTTCATCCTTCTCTCCTACATCCTCGAAGACGTCACCGGCAAGAGTTTTGAGCAACTATTAAACGAACAGATTATCAAGCCGTTGAACCTCCAAAACACGGGCATCAGCACATCTCCCATCGACCCCAAAAAAGGTTTTGCACGGTCGTTCAGCATTACGGGCGAAACTCTTAACGAAATGGACCCGTCGGTAGCCCTTGGCGCGGGTGCGATGTACTCCACCACATCGGATATGTTGAAATTTTTCAACGCACTGACTTCCGGCTACTTCGGTAACGCGATCTATGAACAGATGAAAGTTTTCAAGGACAATTGGGGACGCGGATTGTACCCTATGACATTTGGCGACATTCAGGGATTTGGACACACAGGCGGAATCGACGGATTCGGTGCTGTACTTTTCAAATTTGGAGATATCACCATGGCTATTTGTTCAAACAACGCATTCACAGGAATGCAAGATTTTATAAAAACGGTGTTGGGCATCGAAGTAGAAAAGATGCAAACCGCCACCCTTAGCGCTGTGCAACTTGCCAAATTTGAGGGCAAATACACCTGCGAAAAGTTGGGAATGGACACCGAAATCACTTCCAACGGCACTCAACTTTTTGGGAAGGCAACTGGGCAGTCGGCGTTTTTGCTATACACCATTTCCGAAAATGTTGTTGGAAACAAAGATATTGGGGTCGAGATGGTGTTTGACTTCGACAAAAACAAATTCACTTTGAAACAGAACGGAATGGAGTATGAATTTGTAAAACTTGCACCCGAAACCTCTGATTCACAGCCAATAAACGTTGACCAATTCAAAAAATACACCGGCTCTTACCGCTCCGACGCCTTGAAAATGGACATCTCCGTTTTCATCGAAAACAACAAACTGATGGCACAAGCATCGGGACAGTCTTCGTTCCCACTCTCCCCCACCGCCGAAGATGCTTTTGAGTTCAAAATGGGCGGCATAGGAATGAAATTCGACGTTCCCAACAAAAAAATGAAACTCAAACAACGGGGAATGGAGTTTGAATTTGTGAAGAAATAATTATCGGAACAGATTGAAGAATAATAACTTAATGTGGAGTGGTGATGGCTACCACTCCACATTTTTTCAAAAATATGAGCCTATTTTACCCAATATCTTACACTTTTATGAGGATAAGACAAGATTTTTAGGGTTAACGGACAAAATTCTTTTCGCTTTTTTACCATTCTTCCAATTTTCGATTACCTTTGTCAATCAAAAGTGAATGATTATGCCCAACTCAAATAAAGATAACACATCAGTAGTCGCAGCGCCGTCTAACAGCGGCGAGATTGTATTGTATCAACCCGATGACAAATTGTCGTTGGAGGTGAAGTTGGAGAACGAATCCGTTTGGCTTACACAACAACAGATGGCGGATTTGTTCGGCTGCACAAGCGACAATGTTGGGCTTCATCTAAAAAACATTTATGCGGAAAAGGAGTTGGACAAAATTTCAACTACCGAGATTTTCTCGGTAGTTCGATTTGAAGGTACGCGCAAGGTCAAACGTAGCGTAACACACTATAACTTAGATGCAATTCTCTCCGTCGGATACCGTGTGAGTTCTCATAACGCCACCCAATTTAGACGTTGGGCAACCGCTGTGCTTAAAGATTATCTTTTGAAAGGTTACAACATCAATCAACGTCTTATCTATATGGAAGAACGCATCGACCGCCGCCTCAATTCCATAGAATCCACACTTGCCGACCATCAGGAGAAAATAGACTTTTTTGTCCGCACCAACCTGCCGCCGGTTGAACAGATTTTCTACAACGGACAATTTTTTGAGGCGAGGGCATTGTTGGAAAAGTTGGTCAAGTCTGCACAAAAACGTGTCATAATAATTGACAATTATATTGACGCCGCCACTTTTGAAATTCTTGATGTAAGGCAACAAGGGGTAACCGCCGACATCTATTCGAGCAACCTCCACACAAATCTTTGCAACGCCCACAATGCCAATGCAAGTGTTGCCCCAATCAACACCCACATTTGGACAACGCCGTCGCACGACCGTTGGCTGATTGTGGACGACGATTTGTACCATTGCGGACATTCTATAAAAGATATGGGTAAAAAACTTTCCGCAATAATGCAGATGGGCACATCCCCCGACACTATCCTTAATGCCGTACAATAAACACACTCTTCGTAAAGAAATTTTACACCTCTGTAAAATTTCTTTACACTCTTTACAACTATATCCAAAATACAACAACCTAATTATTAGTCGTTTACATTCTTTGGCACGGGGGATGTTTTTATTTTGGCAGTATTAACAACATAAAACTGTAAAAAAATGAAAACGATTATCGCAACAATGTTGGCCGCAGCAGTAAGTTTGCAAGTGGCTTCCGCTCAAAACATCAGCGGAAAAATTTCTAACAACGAAAA
>JAGCVU010000272.1 GCA_017962175.1 Bacteroidales bacterium
CTTGAAGTTTCGTTTGGCGCAAGAGGTGTAATATTCAATGCATTAGGTGGTAATCCTTACTACACTCTCGATGCCGACGGCGTGATTAAAGACACTCTTTTCTATGGCAAAGGCAAACTCGTAAAACGCTATTTTGCAGTAGAACCCCGTCTCAGTATGAAATACGAACTCACAGATCATCAGAGCATTAAAGCCGGCTTCTGCCGCACTTCGCAACACGTTCAAAATATCTTAAACAGCGGAATGTCGTCGCCCATTGGTCGTTCGGTTCTTTCGAGCAACATTATAAAACCGCAAATTGCCGACCAAATAAGCGTAGGCTATATGGCTGAAACTAAGGACAAAAAGTACGAATTTTCGGTTGAATCTTACTACAAAAACATCGAAAATGTTTACGACTACAAAGACGGTAAAAACCTTGCTACCGAAATTGAAATGGAACGCCTTCTTTCAAGAGGCAAAGGTAGAGCATACGGCGTAGAATTTTACGCTAAAAAGAACCTCGGCGACTTCTCTGGATGGTTTTCATACACACTCTCTTGGTCGGAAAACAAAATCGACGGTATTAACAACAACGAATGGTACACCGCTTCTAACGACCGTCGCCACGATATTTCAATCGTTGCAATGTACAAACTCAATCACAAATGGGACATCTCGGCAACTTGGGTATTCACTTCCGGTCAAGCACTTACAGCACCCAGCGCAAAATACGAACTTGATGAATACACCCATTACTACTACAACGAACACAACGGCTACCGCGCTCCCGCATATCACCGTCTAGACTTTGGAATCAACAATACCAAAGAGCGTCCTCGTTACACAAGAATTTGGTCGTTCGGAGTTTACAACCTCTACAACCATTACAATCCTTACCTAATAACCTTTGAAAACGACGACGACAAAGTTACTGGCACTAAGACAGTTCAGACTTCACTCTTCGGTATAATTCCTTCGGTTACTTATTCAATCAAATTCTAATTCATAATTCATAATACATAATTCAAAATTCATAAATGTTTGGTGAAAAATTTCACCAAAAGGGGAATACTACATTCAAATTTAACAATTTAAAACTAAAAAACCATGAAAAAGATACTATATATAGCCATGATGTTTGCAACACTTTGCAGTTGCTCAAAAGAAATCGATCTCGACTACAACGATATTGAACCCGTGCCTGTTATCGAAGGCCATTTATCTGACGGCGAGGCAGTTGTAACAATTACCAAAAGCCGCAACATGTCGGACTCTACCAAAACTCCGGGCATACAAGTTGAAGATGTTCGCATAATTCTTCCCGACGGCAATGAAGTTCCGCTATCGTTTAGCAACGGCAACTATCGCAACAACAATAAGATAGACCTTGAAGTTGGCAGTACATACACATTGAAAGTTACCATGGACGGTGTGGAATACACAGGCTCATCTACATTGCAACCCAAAGTTGAAATTTCAGAACCTGTTTTTCGTTGGGTAAACCTTATGGATTGGTATCAGGTTTTAGAAATAGAAACCACCAATGTACCTGACGATCAGCAATTTTACGGTTGGGCTCGCATTCATCGCAACGGTAAAATATATTTCACCGATGCTGCGGGCACCAAAGGCAATTACCCCTTCGAAATTGGTCTCTACTACGATTCTGACATGGAAAACGACGAAGATATGATTCTCAACGATGGAGACACTCTTTTAATAGAAGTTCGCACTATTGATGAACCTGTTTTCAAATACATTTACGAGTATAATTCAACCAAAGTAAATCCTCGTCAGTTTTTCAAAACATCGGTAGAAAACAAGGTTTGTATGGGATTCTTTGCAGTATATGCAAGCGAAACACGTGAAGTTATCTACAAAAAAACCGCTCACGAAGAATAAATACTAATGCCCATATGTTTAAAAACAGTAGAGACGTGCCTTTTGACACGTCTCTACATTTTTTATATGATAATTAAATCACTATTTTGCATCAAAAACAAAACTTTCGAGTGTGCAAATAGATTTTTCTTTTTCAGGTGATGAAAAAACGAAATACACAGCGTGTTTTCCCGAAATATTTGCCAATTCGGGTAAATAAACCGACAATTGGGAGGAGTTTTTGGGCATATCGGGTGTAATATGAATACTGCCAATCAAACGTCCGCCATCAAATGTCCACGGACGGTCGAGAACTATATCAATATTACCATCAATGCCTTCAGGAATAAGGTTGATATGGATTGAGTGTTCTTTTTTGCCTTTGGTTTGGTCAAAATTGAAATATTTGTAACCAACAATCGAACCGTCGGTATTGTTTACCACAGGGTTAATATTGTTGATATATGCGTAAGGCTCAGAGATTTTGCTATCTGTGCCGTATGCCGAGGCAATGTACGAACCAAAGAATGTATTATTTGGCCATTCGTGAATGGCGGTCTTAGAGCCGGTGTACCAACAAGCAATTGCGGCAGCGTGCCATTGCAGCGGGTTAAGACCTTCAGTTTCAAAACCTTCGGAATTGTATTCGCCTTCAGAAATTTCTACCTTGCCGCCTGCACCTTCTTCCACATTAACAGTGATGGGCGCTACCATTGCCTGACGTGCATATTCGTCGGTGCCGGTTTGACGGTGGTAAAATACCCACCATTTGCCGTTGATTTCGCAAATGCTGCCGTGTGTGTTGCCGTCAACTGTAGCAGAAGCAATCACTTTGCCTTCGCTATCTTTTTCGCGACCGCGACCGTCGATAATAGTGCCGCCGTAGGTCCACGGACCAAGCGGACTATCGCCGTAAGCATATGCAAGTGTGTAGTTTGATACCGGCAAGCCAAACTCGCCATCCTTGGTAAAACGGCTGTAGATAAACACATATTTATCTTTGATTTTGCGCATCGACGAGGCTTCAAAAAAACTAAAAATTCCATCGTCGTATCTGCCAGAAATCATATTCTCAACCACTTTAGTACCTTTTTTAACGGTAGCCATAGTTTCAGGGTCGAGTTCGGCAGCATACGAATGTTCAAAACCCCAATAGCCGTATACTTTGCCGTCGTCGTCGACAAACACTGCCGGGTCAAACGCCAAAATACCATCTGTTTTGTTGGGGTCTTTGGCATCCCAGTTGCAAACTTCAAAAGGACCGTCGGGACGTTTGCTCTTGGCTACCATGCCGTTGCGACCGCCTTCTTGGTTGTTGGGATAGAGATAATAAGTCTTGGTGCCGTCTTTTTCGGTTTTAACAGTTACGTCGGGAGCGTAGAGCATATCGGCTTTTTGTTGAGCCTCGCCCTTGCCGTTTTTGTCCACTTTGAAAATAACGCCATCGAGACGCCAATCTTTAAGATTGTTGACAGGTGCAGACCACACCACTTGATCGCGTCCGCAGTAGTTAGAAATCTCAATATCGTGAGAACCATATAGATACACACGATACTGACCCGGATTGTCGGGGTCTTCAAACACATAAGGTTCGCCATCGGGAATATGTTCCCAAAGAGGCATAAACGGGTTGCCGATGCTCTCAAGTGTCTGAGGCAGAGGCAACTCTTGGGGCTGAGGATTGCTGCACGACTGAATCAAAGCCGCACCGCAAACAGCCGCAATTATCAATGAAGAATTTTTCTTAATTTTCATAACTATTTAATTGATAAAATTTTATAAATTATAATCAGTTTCAAAGCATCAAACAAGCCGTTTTTTTGCAAAGAATTTTCTTAGAATATCGGCACATTCTTCTTCTAAAATTCCACCAACAACTTCGGTTTTTGGATGAAGAATTTTCATTCCGTTTTCCAATGAATTTTGATAAACGGAATATCCCTTTTTGGGGTCTTTAGCACCGTAAACAATACGCTTGATTTGACTCCACGCCAACGCTCCTGCACACATCAAACACGGCTCAAGAGTAACGTAGAGAGTAGCGTCGGTAAGATATTTACCGCCACTGCCGGCAGTTGCCGATGTGAGAGCCTGCATTTCGGCGTGCGCCGTCACGTCGTTGAGATGCTCGGTATAGTTGTAAGCCCGAGCCACAATGCGTCCGCCCGAAACCACAACCGCACCCACAGGTATCTCATCAAGGTCAAAAGAGGTCATTGCCTGTTCTAAGGCTGCTCGCATATATTTGGTATCGAGGTCTTCTTCTTGCTCCATTTTGGCGTAAGTTATTTAACCTCAATAGTTAACTGCGTATCTACCTGACCAAGACGGTTGTTGTATTGGTAACTGAAAAAACCGGGAAACTGATATTTGCCCGCTGCCAACTTGCTGTCTACCTTAACATTGTAGCGAAGAATAATATCGCTGCGGTCGATAGGCAGTTTGTACCACTGATACTGCACTTTGCCGTTTTCAAAATAGAAATTGGCATTGTCGGATGCGCCGGAAATTTCAGTGGCAGTGAATCCTTCTGGCATTTTTTGTTGATACTGAGCAAAACACGAAAGATCCATCTTGGTGATGTTGACTGTAACTGTAAACGAATCACCTGCCTTAACAGTATTGTCGGAGGTGCTGCTGACGGCAGTGGGCGACTGCGCATTTGCCGAAATCATTGCAGTTAACAAAACTGCGAATAGTAACAATAGTTTTTTCATAATCTTTTTTTTATGTTTAACATATAATTATTTATAAAAATTCTTTACAAATCCAAAGGTATCGCCTTTTTTGCGAATCAATCCGTGCCAAACGGCTTTGATAAAGCCCATTCCATAGGCAAACAATTGAGTATAAACGGCTGCCACCGACAGAAAACCCACTTTAATGCCGTTTTTTATCGACGAATGCACAAAAATCATCAACACAAACAGTATTAATGGCGAAATGCACACAAGAGGAATTATCCAACTTTTAAATAATATTGCAGTGATAATTGCAGCCAAAACACACACTATATTTCCTATGAAAAAGCATGATGGCAGAAGGTGCACAATTTTCAAAGAATTTTTGTGACGAAGCAAAAGATTTATCCTCGCACATCCCGAATTAAACACCTGACGGAAAAACTTTTTGAAATCGGTACGCCGCTTATGATACACAAAACCTTCTTTGATGAGTTTTGTGGTGAATCCGTTCTCTAAAATTCTGAGAGTCATATCAATATCCTCGCCGAAACGCATATCCGAAAAACCTTTGGTGGATTCAAAAACCTGTTTTGAATATCCCATATTGAAACTTCTCGGGTGAAATTTTCCTGCCTTTTCGCTTGCTCCGCGAATACCGCCGGTAGAGAGTATCGAGGTCATAGCATAACTGATGGCTTTCTGCACAGGGGTAAAAGTTGGCAAAGCTGCATCAGGACCGCCGTATGCATCAACGTATTCTGCCTCAAGACTTTCGGTAACAATTTTCATATAGTCGGGCGGAATAATGCAATCGCTGTCGAAAAATATTATATAGTCGCCCGAGCAACGCTCCGCACCAAAATTGCGGGTTAATCCGGGGCCGGAATTCTGTTTAACGAAATATTTTAAATCTAATTTATCGTTGTACTTTTTTATAATATCTGATGCAGGTATATCACTGCCGTCGTCAACCACCACCACTTCAAAATTTTTAACAGTCTGTTTGGTAAGACTGTCCAAAAGTTCGTCAATCTCGTCGGGACGGTTGTAAAGGGGTATTACTATGCTGAATTTCAGTTCCATAATTTCACAATTTCATTTTAAACATTTTCCACAAAAATCAATTATCTCGTCCACTTGCTGTGGTTGAAACCAAGTTAAATCCTTGTCGCCATTAAACCACGAAATCTGTTTTCGGGCATAACGGCGGGTGTTGCGCTTGATAAGTTCCACGGCTGTAGAAAGGTCGGTTTTATTGTCAAAATAGTCGAACAACTCTCTGTATCCCACTGTATTAAGCGAGTTTAAACTACGCAACGGATACAAACTGCGTGCTTCGTCCACTAATCCCTCACTTATCATCTTGTCCACTCGCTGATTGATACGATTGTGAAGAATATCGCGAGGAAGATTCAAACCTATTTTAACTATCTGAAAATCACGTTGTTTTTTATTTCCTGTACGAAACGAAGAATACGGTTTGCCTGTTTGTATGCTCACCTCCAATGCCTTGATAATGCGCTTGTGATTGTTGAGATCGCAAATTTTATAATATTCAGGGTCTAATTGGAGCAACTGTTGTTGTAATGGTTCAATTCCCTCAGTTTCAAATCGTTGCCAAAGGTTATTACGTACCTCCATATCAGGGTCGGGAATCAGGTCGATACCATTGCAAACGGCGTCAACATACATCATAGAGCCTCCGCACATCACCACAGTGTCGTATTTCAGAAAAAGCGTTTTATCCAAAAGGTCTATCACCTCGGTTTCGTACATAAAGGCGTTGTAATACTCTTTTACTGAGCGAGTTTGGATAAAATGGTGCGGCACACGCTGCAAAACCTCATCGTCGGGAACGGCTGTACCGATACGCATCTCCTTGAAAATCTGACGCGAATCGGCTGAGACAATCTCGGTAGAGAAATGCTGGGCAAGGGTTACCGCCAAATCGGATTTGCCGCTCGCCGTGGGTCCCGTTATTATAATAAGGTGTTTCATTCTGAATGTTTGCGACGAAGTTTCAAAAGATTCTTTGGTTTTCCATTCCTTGGGTCGGGCTGTGGCAGTTGCACATCGTTAAGTTCGCTAAGACGCTGAGCCAAAGTGTGTTGTTTTGCCACAAACTCTGAATAATAGGTTTTCACCATGCAGGTAAACGGCAATGCAGCCAGCAGTCCGAGAAAACCGAGCAATTTGCCCCAAACCGAAAGCGAAAGCAGTATCATAGCAGGATTAAGTCCCGTATTTTTACCCATAATTCTCGGTGTAATTATCAGATCTTGAAGTATTTGCACCACCACAAACACTGTAGCAGTCATAGCAATCACGCCCCACACCGACGACCCTGTTTCCAACGAACGGATGATGGCAAGGCACAACGCAGGCAAAAATCCAAGTATCTGCATATAAGGTATCAAATTTAGGAAACCAATCAAAAGTCCGAGCATAAGACCCATTGGCAACCCGATAACCGAAAATCCTGTGCAGTAAAGCACTGTAACAATGCCCACTACGCACAACTGTCCGCGAAAATAGCGGTGCATTTCTATCTCAAATCTTGCGGCAAACTTAAACACAGGTCCGCGATAACGGTGAGGTATCAAGCGATGCCAACCTTGTTTCAGATTGTCGTAGTCGATCATGATAAAAATCAAGTAGAGAATCACAATGGCAAATCCGAGCGAACTTGCAATTATGTTAAAGGTTTTGGAAAAAAACGCTTGAATTTCGGGAACTATCAGTGCAGCAATCTTTTCCACAGCCGAAGAAACATTGTCAGAGGAAAGAATGTCGTCTAATTCCACATTATCAAAAAAGCGTTCGAGCAGTTCGGTAACAAACTCAGGCATCACAGTAAGTTCGTTTTGCCAGTTGTTTTGAATGGCAGTATCCTTGATAAGTTGGTAAAGATGAACACTTTCGTCGTAAATCAGCGGCGCAAACACGAGCACCAAAATCGTGAATAGCGACACCACCGAAATCAATGTTGCCACCACAGCCACTGCGCGATTTTTCAAAAAACGTTGAAAAAAATGCACCACCGGATTGAGCAGGTAGGCAAAAAGAAAAGCCACTGCAAATGGCAAAAGCACGTTGCGCAGATAGTACACCAAAAACAGTACAGCACCTATCGCTGCAATTTTCAACGCCTTTGACACCGCCGACGAAAATGTTATCTTGCTCTCTTCCATAGTTTCAACGGTTCAAAGTTTTTAAAAACTGAATAGTGTCAACCCCATCGGCAAAATCATCGATGGCGGGATGCTGCGATTGTCCAAAAGATACGGTGGCAACTCCTTGTAAATCAACCTTAGATACCACACATTGCAGATTATCGGCATTTTGCACGAGCGATTGCGCAAGAGTGTCAACATTTTGATACTCCTCGCTAAAAATCACTCCCACAGGCGACGATAATCCTGTATCTTTTTTCAAAATCAAAAATCCATTCTCCAAAATATCCGCGCCACTCATCAGATAAACAGCCTTATTGTAAGTGTAATTATCTGCATATTTGGCGTTTACCATCACATCACTCTTGTGATAGATGCCCTTAAAAAAATCATCGTAGTTGTAGTCCTTAGGTACATAAATCTTTGACACACTGCGACATCCAAGTCCGTAATATGCAAAAATATCATCGGCAAGCAAACGATAATCCTCGCTCGTTTCATTGCCCGAAAGCACTGCCACCGAACTACGGTTACGCCTTATTATATTAGGATATTTAGAAAAATAGTAATCGAAATAACGCGCCGAATTGTTGCTACCTGTGGCAATAATGGCATCAAAGGGGATACGCTCGCCGTCCTCCTCCTCTACCTTATCCTTTAATTCGGGAGTAATTTGCTTGATAATCTCCAAAACGGCGTGAGTAAGCAAGCGGTCTTTTGACGAAGGTTTCAACACAAGCCTAAAACCCGCCATCAGCACGCACAACATATCGTGAAAGCAAACGAGCGGAATGTTGCCCGCTGCCACTATCTTAACTTTGCGGTTGGAAAGCGGCAAGGCATCAAGTCCATATTGCTCCGAAAACCGTTTCACAGAATCCTCAGTAAGCATTTGGGCGAGCGAACGCAATTGCATTTTTACAAACTCCGGCGTAAACCATCCGTTGGAAAGCACCGCCGATTCTGAGCATTCGCGCAAAGCCATAGCCTGCGATTCAAAACCCTTGCAATCAGCCACATCGCCATCAGCCGCAGCCCTAAAAATCTTTCCTAATATTATAAATGTGTCGGAATACATCTTTTCAGTTGATATTATCACTATATTTTAAGGTGTAAAGATAAGGATAAAAATTCTCAAAAAGAAAACAAGTGGGCTATAGTTTCAAAAAAATAAATTTTAACAAATTTTAACACAATAATTAGTTACAAAAAACCATCAATTACGTATAGTATTACACCATCATAGGTGATAAACCGGTGAGGTACAATAAACTGAGTTACAAACAATTTTAAACGTAAACGCCATGGAACCGAAAATAAATGAGCAACTTACAGAGTTGACAGAACAGGAGTTGGTAGAAACCGAAGGCGGATTTTTAGGTTTTGGCAAAGGCTTAAAATTTGTTATTTTGGCCTCTGCTGTAGGAATCGGCGGACCGGGCAAAACACCGGGAGGCGAAATTCCAAGACCGTAATTAAACCATCAATCGTAAACCAACATTATCGGCATTACCCCATTATCCATCATTCAACAGCCCAAAACATATCGAAAGAATGTCATGGGCTGTTGTTTTTTTATCTACTTTTTATTATTTTTGTGAGTGGCAAATGTCAAACATTTTACGGATATTTACAATCACAATGGACCAAGAATTAGAATTATTATCAACAGAATTATCATCAAAGGGATACAAAACTACGGCAATACAAATGGATGCTTTAGAAACATTTCTTTCGATGTTTTTAACTTCTCCACTTATTATTCTTACAATAGCATCTTATTTATTTTTCAACTATCCGGAATCAATCAAAGGAGCATCCAACTACCAAGGATGGGAAATGATAGCATTCATCATTCCTCTTGCCATCGTACATGAACTTACTCACGGTATTTGTTTTGCCATTTCTGCTAAAGATGGTTTTAAAAATGTATCATTTGGTTTCAGTAAAAAAATATTCTGTCCCTATTGCCACTGCAACACTGCCATAAACGCTCGCGGCTATATCATAGCAGCATTGATGCCGGGAATTATATGGGGCATAGTACCAGCCGCTCTCAGCGTTATCTATTGCAACCCACACTTGTTATCCTTCTCAATATTAGGAATAGGAGGAGCCTCTTGCGATGTGTACTGCGTATTAACTTTATTAAAAATATCGAATCATAATACCGATTCTCTCGTATATGATTACAGGAATAGTGTAGGTTTTGCATTATTCTACAAAGACAAGTAATGAAATTATTGCTTTCCATATTATCCGCTATATTGTTGTATGCTAATGCATATACACAAAGTCTAACATTGCCGCAGTGCCTCGACACCGCCATAGCCCACAGCTCCGCTCTCACCGCTGAGGAATTAAACATCGAATCGGCAGAGGTGAATCTCAAAGCCGAGCGGCATACCTATTTACCTACCGCTGTGGCAACTATAAACAACGGATTATCAGGAGGTTTTCAACAAACTTTCAACGAAACAATGTCGGGCGAATATAGTAGCAATAAAAGTTATACCAACAGCGCTACGGTTGATGTAAGCGTTACTCTATGGAATGCAGGAGCAAGGCGAACTCTTATTAAACACAAGCAATTGCTGAAAAATGCCGCTGAAAAGCAACGTCAATATCGCGAAATTGAAGTGAAAACCAATGTGATAGAAAAATTCTTTGCCCTCGCTATGGCGCAAAAACGTCTTGAAATTGCCGTGGAAAACTGCGCTATGCAAGATTCAAATGTGATAACTGCCCAAAAGCTCTATAACCTCGGTCACCGCTCGCAACGTGATGTAATGGATGCCAAAACCAACCTTGCACAAGACGTTATGGAGCGCAAAAAAGAGCAAGACAATGTGGTAATCAGCGAGTTGCAACTGCGGATTGCTATCAATCATGCCGATTCTATTGCAATAGATGTACAAGATATTGAAACCGAACGAATTATACCGCCGTTTGAGGATTTTTACAACAAGGCTTTGGAGATTAATCCCGAAATTGCGGCTTACAAAACTCAAATTGAGGCTGCCGAATTAGAAAAAGAATATTACAAACGCCTGCAATATCCATCGTTAACGCTTAATTATGAGGCTGGTACGCAGGGGCAAAAATTCTTTCACGAAGAAAACAAGGATTTTGGCAAACAATGGAAGGATAATGCATACCAAACTATATATCTTTCGCTCAAAGTGCCTATTTTCAGTCAGTTAAGCAACAAAGACAATATTGCCAAAAGCGAAATAGAAATCCGTCGCCGCCGCAACGACCTCGACCAAATACTTCTCGACCTCAGCGGCGAACTTCGCAATGTTTGGCTTGGCGTAGAACAAAGTCGCTCCACAGCCGATTTAGCCGCGCAAACCGCCGAACTTGCACGTCAACAATACGAATTTGCACAAAAAGATTTCAATCTCGGCAATATTGCCAGCTATGAGTTATACGTATATAAAAACAAATTCGTATCTTCGCAGTTGCAAGCCGTGAATGCCGAATACGAATTTCTGTTCCGTCTTGCAGTGTTAAAACTTTTTACCGAACTATAATGCAATTGCCATCCGACATAGAAAACACAATCGACGTGCTAAACTCACGTTATCGTCAGCGTACCAATTGGATATACATTCTTTTGGTGTCGGCGGTGATTATCACGGTGATACTTTTGCCCATCATAAAGGTAGATGTGTCGAGCCAAAGCCGCGGCATTATCCGTTCTAAAAACGACAACCTTAATATTGTGCCAATCGTTAGCGGCAGGGTCAAGTTTGTTAACATTGTCAACAACCATCCCGTTAACGCCGGCGACACCTTATTAATAATAGAATCAGACAATATGAGGGTGCAACTTTTGGCGCAAACCAACTTAAAATCAGACCTTTCGGATCGCATTGCCGATTTAAAGGCGTTGACTTCTGGTGCCAAAAATCCAATTCTCCGCACTGCATTGTATATTCAAGAACAAGCTGATTATCAAGAACGTACCGAAGGCGTAAGAATAAAAGCGCAACAAGCCGAACGCGATTATCAACGTTTAAAAGAATCCTTTAACAGCGGACTTGCCTCCAAGACCGATTACGAACAAGCCGAAGACCGTTGGCGCAATGCCAAAAACACTCTTGAAACAGCATCGCAACAACAATTGGCTTCGTGGCAAAACACCAAGAAACAACTTGAACAACAGTTAATTACTTGCAACGGCGAAATCGAACGTTTGGAATCCGAACTGCGCAACTACATTGTTACCGCACCGGCTTCGGGAACAATTATTACGCAAACACAAATTCAGCCAAACTCGTATATTGCTGCCGGACAAAATGTTGCATCAATTTCGCCCGACGAAAGTCTTATTGCCGAATGTTACGTTTCGCCTGCCGATATTGGTTTTATAGCTAAGGATCAAGAAGTTAAACTATCATACGATGCATTCGACTATAACCAATGGGGACTTGGTCTGGCGGCGGTTGAAGACGTTGACAAAAACATCAGCATCGAAAACACATCGTCGTATTTTGTGGTGCGCTGTCGTCTCAAAGGCAACACTCTCAGTCTCAAAAACGGCTACACAGTAGAAATCAAAAAGGGCATGACCCTTACGGCGCGTTTCCTCATTACCCGACGCACATTGTGGCAATTGCTGTTCGACAAGGCCGATAAATGGTTTAATCCCAAACAAATACCGCAACAAAGATGAACACAAACGTACTTCAACACGATTATTACGACTGTGGGGCGGCTTGCCTAAAATCGGTAGCGGCGCATTACAAACTCGACCTTTCGATTGCGCGTATCCGTCAGTATGCCTGCACCGATATGCGCGGCACCAATGTTTTGGGAATGATTAAGGCGGCTACCCGAATGGGCTTTACTGCAAAGGGCGTAAAAGGCACGGCGGCGGCGTTGGCAACGCTTCCGTTTCCCACTATCGCTCACGTTGTTAGGCAGATAGACGATGCTGTATTATATCATTACGTGGTAATTTACGGATGCAAAAAAGGGGTTTTAAAAATAATGGACCCTGCCATTGGACGCACCGAAAAGGTTGCCGTGGAGGATTTTCTTAAAGAATGGTCGGGTGTGCTGATTCTGATACGTCCATCGCAAGATTTTGTGGCGGGCAAAAAACGTGTTTCGGTACTGAGCCATTTCAAAGATTTAATAATTCCCCACCGTAAAGTATTGATACAAGCCATTATAGGAGCGGTTTGCTTTACCGCGCTCGGACTTTCGATGTCGATTTATATCGAAAAAATCACCGACTATGTGCTTGTGGGCGGCAATACCAATTTGCTCAATTTGTTGGGATTAATAATGGTTGCGTTGCTGATTTTGCAATTTGCCATTGGAATTTTTCAAAATATGATGGCTCTGCGCACGGGTCAAATGATGGACGCTCAACTGATTATGGGCTATTACAAACATCTTTTGCAGTTGCCTCAACAGTTTTTTGACACCATGCGAGTGGGCGAAATTATTTCGAGGGTCAACGATGCGTTTAACATCCGATATTTCATCAACTCAACGGCTATCAAGATAATAGTCAACGGGTTAATAGTGATACTATCGTTTAGTATGATGTTTTTTTACCATTGGCAGCTTGCGTTTATTATGCTTGCGGTAATTCCTTTATACTTAATAATTTACATAATCACAGACAAAGTAAACAAACGTGTGGAACGCAAGGTAATGGAAGACACCGCCTCGCTCGAAAGTCAATTGGTAGAATCGCTCAACGCCATTAGAACCATAAAACAATATGGCATAGAGGATTACACCAACAACAAAACCGAAAACCGCTTTGTTAAAATGACTTACACCACATACGGGTCGTCAAAAAATGTGATTTTCTCGGCAAATGCTTCGGAATTTGTTTCGCGGCTATTTACCATAATTCTCTTATGGACAGGTAGTTACTTTGTACTTGGCGGTGATATTACGGCAGGCGAACTAATGTCGTTTTATGCCCTTGCCGGATATTTTACAGGTCCGGTGTCGGAATTGATTAGTTCCAACAAATCGTTTCGCGAGGCAGAAATTGCCGCCGACCGTCTGTTTGAAATCATTGACCTTGAACGTGAGGAACTTACCGACAAGATTCCTCTCACACGCGAAAACATTGGCGACATAGTTTTCTCTGATGTAACATTTAGCTACGGCACACGCAAAAAGATTTTTGAAAAATTCAACCTCCGTATCAAAAAAGGCACCACCACAGCCATTGTGGGCGAAAGCGGATGCGGCAAAACCACCATTGCAAGCCTTATTCAAAACCTCTATCCCGTAAACGAAGGGGCAATTTTTATCGGCGACCTTAAACTAAATCATCTTTCAAATACAAGCATACGCAGTCTAATATCCACTGTGCCTCAGCAAATTACGCTATTTTCGGGCAGCATACTCTCTAACATTGCCGTTGGCGAATACGAACCGAATATTCCTAAAATTCAGGAGATTATAAATATGCTTGGTCTCAACGATTTTATAGAATCATTGCCCGAAGGTTTGGAAACTCTTGTTGGCGAAAACGGCTCAAAACTCTCCGGCGGCGAAAAACAGCGTCTTGCCATTGCCCGTGCCATTTACAAAGACCCTGAGATATACATTTTCGACGAGGCATCATCTGCGCTCGACTCCATTGCCGAAAAATACGTTCTCGACACCGTTCAGCATCTCCGCTCCCAAGGCAAAACCATCATCACCATTGCCCACCGCCTCAGCACCATCAAAAATTCCGACACCATTATTGTAATGTCGAAAGGGGAAATTATGGAGCAAGGTGATTTTCAAACACTTATCAACAATAAAGGAGAATTTGCCCGTTTGTGGGAAGGACAGGTGGTATAATTTTTTTCCAAAAAGTGGTTAAACCATTTTTCTCTAATTGTGTCAAAACAGTACTTTGACATAAAAAACCAGATATAGATAAAATGAAAAAACTATTTTTGCTGATGGCAGCATTGTTTGTTATGGCTGTGTCGGCATTTGCTCAAGAACGAGAGATTTCCGGCACAGTGATCGACGGAGACACCAAAGAGCCGGCAATGAATGTAACAGTGAGATTGCTAAAACCCGACAGCACATTTGTTACCGGTGGTATTAGCAACGATGTAGGCGTTTTTAAAATCAACGCTCCGGCCGACGGCGATTATGTAATTAAAATTTCAAGCGTTGGCTTCAATCCCGTGGTAAAACGTGTTAGCATCAAGCAAAACAAGAACGTAAATCTTGGCAAACTTTCGATGAAACCGTCTGCCATTATGTTAGACCAAGCCACTATTAAGGCTTACGGCGCAAAGGTAGCTGTTAAAAAAGACACTTTTATTTACAACGTAGATGCTTACCGTACTTCGGAAGGCTCAGTAATTGAGGAACTTGTAAAAAAACTCCCCGGTGCTGAGGTTGACGACGACGGCAAAATCACCATCAACGGCAAGGAGGTGACAAAAATTCTTGTCGACGGCAAAGAGTTTATGACCGGCGACACCAAAACCGCAATGAAAAACCTTCCCACATCTATTGTAAACCGTGTCAAAGCATACGACCAACAGAGCGATATGGCTCGAATCACCGGCATCGAAGACGGCAACGAAGAAACCGTGCTCGACTTTGGTATCAGACCGGGTATGAACAAAGGTATGTTTGCCAACCTCGACCTTGGACTCGGCACCGAAAACCGCTATTCGTGGCGCGGCATGGGCGCATATTTTGCCAATCGTAGCCGCATTATGGTAATGACCAATGCCAACAACGTTAGCGACCGTGGTTTTGGCGGTGGCGGCGGCGGACGTTTCCGTATGGGCAACAATGGTTTAAATGCCACCAAGATGGTAGGTCTCAACTACAACTTTGAAGAAAAAGACAAACTTAAAATCGATGGTAGTGTACGTTGGAACCACAGCGACGGCGATGTTCTCAGCCTTCAAGCTAAGGAAACGTACAATAACCAATTCGCTCCTTTTTCTAACAACAACAGCCAACAATATACACGTGCCGATAGTTGGAACTTTCAGGGTCGTTTAGAATGGCAACCCGATGCAATGACCAACATTATGTTCCGCCCCACTGCTCAGATTTCTGCCAACGATGGTAGATCTTGGGGTACATCGGCTGATTTTTTATCAGACCCCTATCTTTATACTGAGTTTGATCCTTTGGCATCTGCCGAAATATCTCAGTTGATTTCCGACTCTTTGGTAGTTAACTATCAAAACAACAGCGGACTCAATTACAGCGACAACACAAGGTTTAACGGCACTTTGCAAATCAACCGCAAACTCAACAACGAAGGTCGCAACATTACCCTCAGCGGTAGCGGCGGATACACCGACACTGAAAGCAAAGCCATAACCGTAAACGATGTTATTTACTATATTTCCGGTAAAGATTCTTCTGCATTTACCAATCGTTACAATCTTACCCCGAACAACAATTGGAACGCATCTGTTCAACTTTCGTATAGCGAACCCATTGCCAAACGTACATATTTGCAGTTTAGCTATCAATACCGCTATCAATATAGCGAAAGCGACCGTACTTCATACGATTATGGCGATAAGATATTTAGCAGCAATCCATTCATCGGAGTTGAAACACAGTATCGCAAATGGGACAATTTTCTTTCACGAATCGACGATCCCCTAAGCGATACATATAAAAACGAACTGCAGAGCCGCTACTCGGAATATAAAAATTATATTCACGACATCAACCTCGGATTCCGTATGGTTCGCGACAAATATCAGTTGAATGTTGGAGGAATGTTGCAACCGCAAAAAACCAACTTTATTCAAAATTTTCAAGGTAATAAAGTGGATACAACCCGTACAGTATTTAATGTAACACCTACATTTGAATACCGTTACAATCCCAACGACCTTACACGCTTAGAAATCACTTACCGAGGCAACACATCTCAGCCTCAGATGAGCGACCTCTTAGACATCACCGACGACAGCAACCCTATGCGCATTACCAAAGGTAATCCCGGATTGAAACCCTCGTTTACCAACAATCTCCGCCTCAACTACAACACATATATCCGCGAACATATGCGCACCATTATGACTTTCGTTAATATGAACACCACCAAAAACTCGATTTCAAACAAGGAAACATACGAAAAAAACGGTGTTAGCATAACAAGACCCGAAAACATCAATGGCAAATGGAGTATCAACTCAGGCTTTATGTTCAATACTGCCCTCGACTCGGCTGGTATTTGGAACATCAACACCTTTACAATGTATAACTTCAGCAACGATGTAGGTTACGTATCAGTAAACAAAGATTCGCAAAAATCAACCTCACATTCCAACACTATAATGGAGCGTTTGCAGGCAAGCTGGCGCAAAGGCTGGTTTGAAGTGGCTGCCGACGGAAGTATCAACTACACTCGCAACCGCAACGAACTGCGAAAACAAAACAACTCGGATACTAAAATGTTTACCTACGGCGGATCGTTCAACGTTTATTTCCCGTTTGGTATGAGCATTACCACCGACCTTCACAATCAGTGTCGTCGTGGTTATAGCGACAACGCAATGAACACCGACGAACTTGTATGGAACGCACAAGTTTCGCAAAGTTTTCTCAAAGGCAAAGCACTTACCGTTTCGGTACAGTTCTACGATATTTTGCAGCAACTTAGCACTTATAGCCGCAGCGTTACAGCTTTTCAACGTAGCGACACACAGTACAACACCATCAACTCATACATTATGTTGCACATAATCTACCGTCTCAACCTCTTTGGCGGCAAAGGTGCACGTAATCAGAATGGCCCCGGCAATGGTCCCGGCGGTTACCCCGGAGGTCCCGGCAGACCCGGTGGATTTGGCCCCGGCGGTGCTCCCGGTGGTGGATTCCCCGGCGGACGTCCCGGCGGCGGATTCGGTGGAGGAAGACCGTAATGTAAAACTGAAATAAGATGAATCCCTTGCAAACTATCAATAGAATTGCAAGGGATTTTTGTATTTTATAGCTTTTGTTAAGTTTTTTACCTTTTACTATAACAATTACAAAAAAAATTATACCTTTGCCTTTTACAAAAACGATTTTAAACACATAATATAATGTACAGATCACACGATTGCGGACAATTACGCATCTCAGACGTTAATAAAAATGTTACCCTCAGCGGATGGGTGCAGAGGGTTAGAAATCTTGGAGGAATGACTTTTGTAGACCTCCGCGACAGATATGGTATCACTCAGTTGGTTTTCAATATGGAAACTAACTCCGAACTTTGCGAAAAAGCTCGTAAACTTGGTCGCGAATTTGTAATCCAAGCCATCGGCACAGTTACAGAGCGCACCAGCAAAAACAAAGACCTGCCTACCGGCGATATAGAAATCACTGTAAGCCAATTAAATATACTCAACAAATCAGAAATTCCGCCCTTCACTATCGAAGACAATACCGACGGCGGTGAAGACTTGCTGATGAAATACCGCTATTTGGACATCCGCCGCCGTCCGATTATTTCGGGCTTGCTGATGCGCCACAAAATGAGTCTTGAAGTAAGAAAATATCTTGATGCTCAAGGCTTTATGGAGGTAGAAACTCCTATGCTTATCAATTCAAGTCCCGAAGGTGCAAGAGACTATGTAGTGCCTTCACGACTTCATCACGGCGAATTTTACGCTCTTCCCCAAAGTCCTCAGCAGTACAAACAGTTGCTGATGGTGGCAGGCGTTGACAAATACTACCAACTTGTAAAATGTTTCCGCGACGAAGACCTCCGCGCCGACCGTCAGCCCGAATTTACTCAAATCGACTGCGAAATGAGTTTTGTAGAGCAGGAAGACATTTTGCAGATTTTTGAAGGCTTGGCAAAACACCTTTTCAAAGAGGTTAAGGGCATAGATATGAACTATCAGTTCCCCCGTATGGTTTGGCAAGACGCTATGGAACAGTACGGTAGCGATAAACCCGACATCCGTTTTGGAATGAAAATTCACGATGTGAGTGCCGAAACCAAAGGTCACGGATTCAAGGTGTTTGACGATGCCGAATATGTATGCGCCATTGCAGTAGAAGGCTGTGCCAACTACTCACGCAAGCAAACCGATGAACTTACCGAATGGGTAAAACGTCCTCAGGTGGGTGCCAAAGGTCTTGTTTTCATCAAATACAACGAAGACGGCACAGTAAAATCATCGGTTGACAAATTTTACACACCCGAACAACTCACCGAGATTGCCAAAAAAGCCGGAGCAGGCACAGGCGACCTCGTACTTATACTCTGCGGCAAAAAGATGCCTATTCTCAACGCAATGGGCACACTCCGCATCGAGATGGGCAACCGTCTCGGGCTCAGAGACAAAAACATTTTCGCTCCACTTTGGGTTATCGACTTCCCGCTATTTGAGTGGGACGACGAAACTCAACGTTTCTACGCTATGCACCACCCCTTCACATCGCCCAAGAAAGAGGACATCGCACTTTTGGACACCGACCCCGGAAAGGTTCGCGCCAATGCCTACGACCTCGTTATCAACGGTACAGAGGTTGGCGGAGGCTCTATCCGTATTCACGATTCACAGTTGCAGGTTAAGATGTTCAACCTTCTCGGCTTCACTCAAGAACGCGCACAGAGCAATTTTGGCTGCTTAATCAACGCATTCAAATATGGTGCACCTCCTCACGGCGGTCTCGCTTTCGGTTTAGACCGTTGGGTGGCTATCATGTACGGCTGCGACTCAATCAAAGACGTTATTGCATTCCCCAAAAACAATGCAGCACGTGACGTAATGATGGGCGCTCCTTCGCTGATTTCACCCGAGCAGTTAGAAGAACTTTCACTTGAGATAACTCCAGAAAAGTAATATGGCTAACACAGAACAAAACCACAAAACGCTGTTGGCAGCAATAGCGCAGGCCTGCAAAAACATCATTTGGGTTACTGCGCCGCTTGCTGCTGCATGCGATTTTGCCAATCAAGAAAACGTTGCCGATAATATCAATATGAATATTGTGATTATCAGCGAAATGTACGCAAAACTCAACGATGACGTCAAAGCCCGTCTCGCTTCGGTCAATTGGCCCGAAATCAAGCGAAACATCGACCTTATCACTGCCGACTATCGCAACGCTGACAACAGGGTTTTGTTTTATGTTTCTAAGTCGTTGATACCAAGACTAAAAGAACGTATCGACCAAATACTTTCCTAAAAACAAAAATATGCAAATAGAAGCTTTCAGATTCAACGCTTTTGAAGTAAACACCTACGTGGTGTCGTCAGACAGCGAATGCGCCATAATTGATCCGGGGTGCTACACCGACCAAGAAAAACAAGTTTTGGTCAATTTCATCAAACAGAAATATACTCCCAAATATATCATCAACACGCATTTGCACTGCGACCACATTCTCGGTGTCAACTATTTGAAAAAGGAGTTTTCTTTGCCTTTTGCCGCTGCCAAGCAAGACGAGTTTCTATTGGCTCAGGCTCAAGAATTTGGCAAACGTTGGGGTTGGAACAATGTGGAAACACCCACAATCGACACATATCTCAACGATGGCGACACCTTTAAGATTGGCAATGGCGAACTGAAAATACTTCTCACCCCCGGACATTCGCCCGGACAGGTGGCAATTTTTTCGCTCAAAGATAAATTTGTAATAGTAGGCGACACTCTATTTAAAGGCTCGGTAGGACGCACCGATCTTGAAGGCGGCAATCTCGACCTTCTTATGGACAGTATCAAAGATAAGATTATTCCCCTTGGTGGCGACTTTACTGTTTTTCCGGGTCACGGACCAATTACCACCATCAACGCCGAAATCCGGGAAAATCCGTTTTTTAGTTTCTTCGGCGAGGATATCAGTATGGACAATCAGTAAGCCTATCCCCTACTCTCCATACACAAGAGTAATATTTCCGGTGGTATTTACAAACTCACCGTTGATAAATACTGCAGTGGCTTTGTAAACGTACACACCTGCTGCAAGGCGGCGACCATTGTAATAGCCGTTCCATCCATAGGTAGGATTGTTGCTTGAGAATACCTCTTTGCCCTGCTTTGTGTAAATACGAAGGCTGTAGCGTTCAATCTGATTTACATCGCCATGAGGCATAAATGCACTGAATTTGGAATTGTTGCTATATCCATCGCCAGCACCATCTGATGATGCATAAAGCGCATTGGGGAATGTGATTGAGTATTCGGGAGCAGACACCTCAACGTTTTCTCTAATGGTGTCGGCACAATATTGATTGCTAACAATAAGTTCCAATGCATACACTCCGATATTTTTATACTTGTGAGCAGCTTTGGAAGATGTGCTGTTGGCATCGTCGCCAAAATTCCACTTAATATGCGACACATTATCAGCATTGCGCACCTCGGTTATCATAGGAGCCGAAGTGGTGGGTTTGGTGTGAGCAATGGTGGCTGTGGGCGAAGGATTTACCTTTACAGTTTGAGCGTAAACCTTAGAACGTATGCCGTTTACAGTTTTTAATGTTACATAATAAGTACCCGGAGCGTTGTATGTGGCGCGAGCATTAAAGTCGTAAGATGTAGTGCCGTTGCCAAAATTCCACACACAATAGTCGGCATTGAGCGACTTATTGGCAAAATGCACCGTGCACGGAGCGCAACCCTCCACTATGTCAGATTCAAACTCGGCAGAGAACTCTACCTCATCGTAAGCGTTATCAGATGAAACTATGTTGTTAGATTCGTTGACTGGCTGTTGACGTTTGGTAGTAGACTGAGTGTTGTCGGTATTGAAAGCCACCGCTGCCGTTTCATCTTGTAAATCTACAGGGTTCTGCGGCTGAATCAATATTTTATTTTCATATTCGCGGTGTTGATTCGGAGAATTGATAATAAGCACCTTGCGTTGCGACACAGTAATCTGCTTGCTGCCCGATTCCACACTCTGAATAGTTATCGGATCGTTGTTGGCATCTGTCATAGCATAACGGCACGACAATCCTGCAATCAGCAGCACCGCCGAAAGATAATAGATATTTACACGCTTAGGGTAAAACCTGAAAAAACTTTTCCAAGCCAACTCACCGCTTATTTTCTGCCAAGCTTCTTCGGGTGGTTCGCTTTCGTAACGCTCAAATGCATTTTTAAATAATTCTTCGGGACTACTCATCTCTGCCTCCGATTTTTTGTAGTTCGTTAAGTCTTTTAATAATAAATTTTCGTGCACGGAGAAACTGAGTTTTGCTGGTATTAATGTCGATACCAAGCATTTCGGCAATTTCTCTATGCTTCAGGCCCTCCACTGCAAAAAGGTTGAAAACCATTTTGTATCCCTGCGGCAACTGGTCAATAACATTGAGCAGTTCTTCGTGGGTAAAATCCGCTCTGTCGAAACTTTCGTTTTCGGCAGGAATGTCGTACATCTCGTCCACGTCGTAATGGTGCCGGTGTTTGAGATTCTTGTGGTAGTTGGTAATGGCGGTATTGATAACAATCCGTTTCATCCAACCTTCAAAAGAGCCTTGAGCAGCGTAGTCTTTGATGCTGAGGAAAATTTTTACAAATGCCTCTTGCAAAATGTCCTGTGCTGCCGGACGGTCGGGAGCATAACGAAGACAGATACCCATCAAAAGAGCCGCGTACTTTCGGTAAAGTTCTTTCTGGGCTGAGGGTTCGCCTTGTTTGCATCTATTTATTAGTTGTTCTTCTCCGACCATAACATTGTCTTTATTAGAGACTACAAAAATAATGAATTGGTTGCAGAGGTGTAGAAAAAAGTTTTAAAAAAAACGATTATCCAAAAGTCTAAAAAATCCACTCTAACTGAGAGATATCGAAGTGCTTGAAACCGGAGTACCCATAAAAACCGATGCCGAAAGGTCGAACAATGTGCTGTCGTCGGTGGTGTAGTATTGAATCGATGAATTTTTCGACAAGCGAGCATCCATTTCGGGGTGACGCTGAATATAATCCTGAAGACTATGCGCCACAATCTCGTTTTGTTTCACAATGTGGATGTTGGGCGAGAGAAATTTTTTGAAACTATTGATCAACAGCGGATAATGAGTGCAGCCAAGCACTATGGTGTCGATTCCAGAATCTTGTGCAAACAATAGGTTGAGATATTTCTGCACAAAGAAATCTGCACCGGGAGTGTCTATCTCGTTGTTTTCAACAATTGGCACAAGCAACGGACAGGCTTGCTGAAAGATTTTGATTTCGGGAAAAAGTTTGGTGGTTTCCAAAATGTACGACCGAGAATTAACAGTGCCAGCCGTACCAAGTACGCCCACTTTTTTGGTTTTAGTAATAGAGCCGAGAGCCTCAGCCGTGGGACGAATAATGCCGAGCACTCTGTTTTGTGGGCAATCGTTGGCAAGATATTCTTGCTGAATAGTGCGCAAAGCCTTGGCAGAGGCGGTATTGCATGCCAACACCACAAGCGGACAGCCCAGTTGAAAAAGATTTTTTACAGCCTGCAATGTATAATTGTAGACTGTGGCAAATGAGCGCGAACCGTAGGGAGCACGAGCGTTGTCGCCAAGAAACACATAATCGTATTCTGGCATCCGTTCCACAATTTTTTTTAGAATTGTGAGACCGCCAAATCCCGAATCAAAAACTCCTATTGGTGTTAAATTACTCATTTATAATATAATAAGGGGAACAAGACAGACATTCTGCCTTATTCCCCGATCATTTCAATCATTCAAAAAATTATATACCGAGCTCTTTTTTAACAGCACTTGTAAGGTCGGTGCTGAGTTCTGTATTGATAAAGAGTACTCCGTTTTTGTCAAAAATGTAGATGTATCCGCCAGTGGTGGCTACTTTTTTAACAGCGTTGTCAATTTTTTCCATAATTGGAGCGTAGAGTTCTTTCTGCTTATTCTGGAGCGAAACTTGAGCGTTTTCGCTGAATTTCTGAATGCGCTCCTGCAACTGCATGATTTCTTGATATTTGTCGGCTTTAATAGCCTCGCTCCATTTTTCTACAGCCTGAGGCGCAAGGTTTTCGTTCTCTTGAAAAGCCTGAACTTTGGCTTGATATTCCTGACCCATAGCCTGATACTGAGTGTCGAATTTTTTAGATTCGTTTTCCAATGCAGTTTGAGCGGCTTTGGTGTCGGGCAGAGCTTGTATAATTTCCTCGCTGTCGATATGTCCAAATTTCTGAGCTGATGCGCTTTGCACACCGCACAATGTAATTAACGAAATTGCTAATGCTATGATCTTTTTCATCGTGAAATATATAAGAGTTTGTTATTTAATGATTTTGTTCAAAACTTCGTCAGACTCATCGTATTTTTCGTTGGCGTAGATGATGTCGCCTGTTACCTTGTCGAAAATGTAGTCGTAACCGGCATCGGCTGCTACGCTTTTAAGTGCGTTGTACACATTGTCTTGAATAGGTTTGATAAGTTCTTGACGTTTTTTGGCGAGTTCACCGTTGTTGCCAAAATATTTTTTCTGAAGTTCTTTGGCTTCCTTTTCCTTGGCTATGATTTCGTCCTCGCGTTTCTGCTTGGTGGCTTCGGGAAGGATGTCTACTTCAGCCTGATATTTTTTGTACATTTCGTCAAGCTCGTTGAATTTTTTCTCCACTTCGGTTTGCCAATCTTTTGAGAGATTGTCGAGTTTGGTTTGTGCCTGCTGGTAAGCCGGAATTTTACCTAAGATATATTCGGTGTCAATATGGGCAAACTTCTGAGCAAATGTGGTGGCGCTAATGAGCGCAGCTGCTAATAGTAAAAATAATCTTTTCATATTCTTCAAATTTTTGAGGTTATAAAATTCGTTTTATTCTATTGTTGTTTTGTTTTACGTATTTAGTAATGGTTTAGCCGTTAAAAACTATGTTATAAAGTTAAAAAACCTTAGAAGCTCTGTCCCATGGTAAACTGGAATGTGCTTCCGCTAACCTGATACTTGCCGTCTTTCATCACTTTGTCGAATCCCCAGCCCCAATCGAGACCAAGCATACCCAACATCGACATAAATACTCTTACGCCCACACCTGCCGAACGGTAGATGTTAAACGGTTGCAATTGGTTGATTTCTTTCCAACAGTTGCCGCCTTCCATAAAGGCAAGACCGAATATTGTGGCTGATTCGTTAAGTGTAACGGGGTAACGCACCTCCATTGTGTATTTTACATACGAGTTGCCGCCCGATGAAATAGTTTCTGCATCGTAGCCGCGCATTCCCACAACGTCTTTGCCGTAGGTGTAGTAGTTCATACCGTCGCCACCCATTGTAAATCCTTGGAAAGGCGAGTAGCCAAGAGCGCGAGTAAAGAATCCGCTGATACCGATGGCAAGTTTGGTGTGAAGTACAAGGTCGCCGACAAGGGGCGTGAAGGTCTTGGCCTCGAATCCCCATTTGTGATACTCCACCCATTTCCATTTGATAGAGTCGGCGATAGTGGTGTAATCCTTGCCGTTGAATTTAGAGTACGGAGGAGTGATGTCTAACGATATTGAGAACGAAGATCCACGGCGTGAATAGATAGGTGCGTCGATACTATTGCGCGAGAACACTGTTCTGAGCGCCACTTCGTTTGCCACACCGTCGGCATCAAGTCCGTCGAAATAAGGATAGTTTTGCAGTTTATAGCGTTTGTACTGAATTTCTTCGTAAAGTTGGAAGTTGTTGTCGGGCCATTTCAAACGGCGTCCGAAACCTACCGCGCCACCGATTACCTGCATACGGTAATTTAAGTAGCTTGAATAGTGTAAGTAATTAACATCTGTGTAATAGAAACTTACCGAAAGAGAATTACGTCTACGTCCACCGAGCCACGGCTCTACAAACGACACGCTGTAAGTTTGATAATATTTTCCATTGCTCTGAAATGATAGACTGAGTTTCTGACCATCGCCACCGGGGAGCGGACGCCATGAACTCTTGTCGAAAAAGTTGCGTGTAGAAAAGTTGTTGAACGACACACCGAGACGGCCCACAAACGAGCCACCGCCCCATCCTGCCGAAAGTTCAAATTGGTCGTTGCCTTTTTCGGTGAGGGAGTAATTGATATCCACAGTGCTGTTGTTGTAGTCGGGCACAGGCGAGGGAACGAGTTTTTCAGGGTCGAAGTTGCCGAGGTTGGCAAGCTCACGCACTGAGTTGATAATGTCGGTGCGGCTGAAAAGTTCGCCGGGAAGAGTGTAGAGCTCGCGACGTGCCACATGGTCGTTGGTACGAGTGTTGCCCGAGATGTTGATACGGTTGATATAAGCTTGCGGACCTTCCACAATCATAATTTCCACGTCGATAGAGTCGTTGATAACGGCTGTTTCGCGGGGCATTGCGCGGAAAAATAGGTATCCGTCGTCGAGATATACATTGCCCACGGCGTCGAGGTCGTTGTTAAGACGGTCGTCGAGACGGTTTTGGTCGTAAAGGTCGCCCTTCTTGATGTCGAGTTTGCGTTGAAGCAGGTCGCTTGAATACTTAGTATTGCCCACCCAAGAGATAGAGCGGTAGTAGTATTGGTGTCCCTCTTCAAGACTGATTTTTACTCCCACGAGTTTATCATTGATACGGTAAACAGAGTCGCCAAGTATCTGAGCGTCGCGGTAGCCGTATTTGTTGAATTTCTTAATAAGAGTTACCTTGTCTTCCTCAAATTTGGTACGAACAAACTTAGAGGGTTTGAACATACCGTACCAACGTTTTTTCTTGGTATTTTTGAGAGCCTTGCGCACTTTTTTGTCGGCAAATTGCACATTGCCTTCGGGCACAATCTCGCGAATTTTCACCTTGTGGCCTTTATCAACATTGATAATAAGTTTTACCACGTTTTGCATCATTGTGTCGGTTACTTGCGTAATGCGCACATCTACATTGTAGTAACCTTTTTCGTAGAAATGTCCCTCAATGATATTCTTGGTGTTGGTGATAACGTGTTCGGTAACCTTTGTGCCGGGTGTCAGTTTCACTTTTTCGCTGATGTCGTTTTTCTCGCCGTTTCTCACGCCGCGATACTCTACTTTCGAAAGTTTTGGACGTTCTTCAAGTTTGATGTCGAGATAAACATTATCGCCTGATATTGAGGTTATTCCGATGCTAACATCTGAAAAAAGACCCTGTTTCCAAAGTTTCTCGATACTGCGCGAAATCTGGTCGCCGGGAATTTTAATGCTCTGCCCCACTTTCAAGCCCGAAATCTGCACAATAGCCTGTTTGTTGAGAAACTTAACTCCCGAAACAGTGATTCCGCCTATAATATACTCTTTTGGGGTGGAGTTGTAGTTGAAACCATTTTGTTGGGCATTAGCCGATAAAAATGATGTCAACAATAATATAACAAGAAGCAGTTTGCTTTTCATCTGAAATGGTATAATATATAGTAAGTAAGTTATCTTTTAAAACACTCATCTCAAAAACGAGCGTGCAAATCTACACAAATTATTTCAAAGTTGCAATTTGTTGCGAAGTTTTCCCAAATCTTCTTTCGCGTTGTTGGTATTGATATACCGCTTCAAAGAAATCTTCCTTAGAAAAATCTGGCCAAAGCACATCTGTAAAATAAAGTTCGGAATAAGAAATTTGCCACAAAAGGAAGTTGGAAATACGAAGTTCGCCGCTGGTGCGCACGAGCAATTCAGGATCGGGTATATCTTTGGTATATAAATAGTTTGAAAAATCTTGTTCGGTAATAGAATCAATATCAAATGGTTGTTCTTGATATTTGTGAAGCAGTTGTTTGGTGGCGTTGAGTATCTCATAACGGCTACCATAACTGAGGGCTATAACAACAGTAAGACCAGTATTTTGCTGCGACTTGACAACAGCGTCGTTTACCTGTGTATATACATCTGCGGGCAACAACGATGTGTCGCCAATAATTTTTAGGCGAATATTATTTTTTATCAAATCTCCTAACTGCGATGCGATGGAATGTATCAGGAGCGACATCAATCCCGCCACTTCGGTTTGGGGACGATTCCAATTCTCCATTGAAAAAGCATAGAGGGTTATATACTTAACACCTATCTCTGCGGCGGCTTCTACCACCGCACGCGCCGACTTTGCGCCCTGTGAGTGTCCTTCTAATCTATCTTTGCCTCTGAGAGCAGCCCAACGGCCATTGCCGTCCATTATCACTGCTACGTGCTGCGGAATTCTGCTGGTGTCGAGTTTTTCTTTTGTTGACATTATATATTGTGTTTTATCTATATGCGCTACAGCTCTTTGAACCCTTGGTGGAGCCCACCTGAAACGCCAACGACACGCCTAAGAATGCGTACATGTCGGTATTGCCCAGAAACGAACGCTGCTTGGTGTATTCCACACCGTACTGAGGGTCGTAAAGGTCGTCGTCGATATGGTCGAGCATATCGGTAAAGAGTTTGCGGTACTTCCATTCGATTGTGGCTGTAAAACGTTCTGTGGGACTGATTTTTACGCCCACGCCAAAAGGAATGCAAAGTTGCAAACCTTCATGGGGAAACGAGCCTACTGCCAATCCCGGACCGGCGGCCACAAACGGAGTGGCATATTTGTTTTTTGAACCTTTGATTAATGGCAAAAAGTTGAATTCCATCTGCAACGCTAACTCAATCACCTCGTTTTCAAACTTGGCATTGCGTGCGTTTTGGTATGGATTGTCGAAATCTGAGTCGGCTCCAACGAATTTTAGCCTTAATGCCTCAAACGACAAAGCCAAACGCTGGCTAAAACCATGTCGGATAATGGCTCCGAAGGCTATTTGAGGTTTGTAAAACGGCATCACGGGACAAATCTCTCCATTGTAGTAGCAACAGCCTCCCATCACTCCGATTTCATCGAACTGCGGGGAACGTCCACGTTGCGAATACGCTCCGGCTGATATCAAACACAATATCAATATTACTGCTAAATGTTTCAAAGCCTGATAAGATTTTGGTGCAAATATAGATGAAACTTTGCTGCCGCAGTATTTAAAAAAACTTAAAAATGTACTCATAGGGCGAAAAGTGTTAGTTGGTTAATTACTGTTTGATTATAAAACTTGTTTTGAGTAGATTTATTGTAAAAACATTATCTATCTTTAACAACAAGTTTTACGAAATCAACATGAATAGGGTTTTCGTCTACGGGTTTTTCTAAGCGAATTGGGAAAAAACTTTTTGTTTTTATCCACGAGGCTATGCTATCCATCCACATAGTGCCCGCAGGACGGTCGGGATGAGCCACATCGCCTTTGATTCTGGTGAAATGCAAATATTTTGACAAAAAAAACTGACGAGGTCCGAATTTTTGCATTAGCATATTGTTGATGCCGGTGTCTTCTTTCCAGTTGGGCGGACCAATCCATATGGTGCGAATGCCGTGTGTCTGTGGAATAATCTTATTTACATAGTCTACACGCTCCATAGCGTTGCTCACAAACATTTCGTTGGCACCAATCACAAAAAGAATGTAAGTGGGTTTGTAAAGGTTAACAAAATATTCGAGAGTGTCGCACATAGCGTATGTTTCGGTGGTGGCACTCACCCACGTTACCACATTGAGGTTGTGATGATTGTAGTTGCAGTAGTTTTGCACGCGAAACATCAGCGAGTATGCCATACTGTCGCCAATAAGCAGAATATTCTGTGTGGTGGTGTCGGTGCGAGGAATTGTATCGCGATAATTTTCAAATACTTCAGACACTGCCGACCGTTTAACTGTACGCTCGGCTAAATATTCAATATATATATATATAAAGGTGCATGCAGCTGCCACTGCCGTTGCCACCAAAATAAATTTTGTTGTTCGTTTCATTGTAGTGCGATTAGTTTTCTATTAATCTGTTTTTTACGCCAATAACCAAAATGTCGTCGGTTTGCTGACGTCCGTTTTTCCAAGCCTCCAACGCTTCGCCAAGCAAATCGGGCTGACGCGACAAAGGTGTATCTTGAATACTTATGATTAATTTTTTGAGATTATCTTGCATATACTTGCGTCCCTTGTCGCCACCGAGCTGATCTTGAAAACCATCAGAAAACATATAGAGCGACATTCCGGGCTGGTTTTGAATCACATGATTGGTAAATACCGAATCGATACTATCGGCAAACGATGCGCCTATGGAGTAAATGTCGCCTTGAATTTCGTTACATTCGCCATTACAAATCGTAAGCACAGTGTGGTTGGCTGCAGCCACGGTGATTTCGTTGCTTTCATTGTCGAAACGGCATAGTGAAACATCCATACCTTGATCTGAAGTGTCGTGCTCCGAATCGTGCGACCACGCTTTGATAATCTCCACATTCATCAAACGGAGTATCTCAGCAGGGCTCTCCACCTTCTTTTTATTTACAATGTCGTTGAGCAACGAATTGGCCACCACACTCATAAATGCACCTTGAACACTGTGTCCAACGCAATCAATTACAGCAAGATAGCGATAACGACCAGTATCAGAAAACCAGTAAAAGTCGCCACTCACCACATCTCGAGGTTCAAAAAACACAAAACTTTCTTCAAAATGACTGTTGATCATACGTCTTTTGGGTAGCATAGCTTTCTGAATGCGACTGGCAGAACTGATGCTATCTATTATCTGATTGTTTTTGCGTTCAAGTTCGTTGCGCTGTTCCTCTATCTGTTTAGTTTTGGTGTTGAGAAGTCGGTTTTGAAGTTTCACAGTTTCGTAAGTGTCGCTGAGTTCGGCATTTGTATTTTCAAGACGTCGGTTGGCTCGGTTGCGGTCGCGGAGAAACTTGCCCATCAACACCAACAACACCAAAAATACCGAAAGCACAATCACGGCAGCTGTTTTAAATCGTTCGGCTGCAGCAATTTCATTTTCCTTCTGACGAATTTTCAACTCAGCAATCTCGCGGTCGCGTCCCAAAAGCTGCATTTCAAGGCGCATCTGGTTGTTGAGCATCTCCACACGGTAGAGCGAGTCGAGAGTTTTTTGCTGCTCAACCTCAAGCACGTGCAATTTGTGGTCTTTGGCAATCACCTCGCTTTCGGCACGCAAAAGCTCGTCTTGAGTGCTTTTTTTGGCTTTGAAAAGTTCCTGTTCGTTGATTCCGCTTTCAGAATCACGGTAAAGACGTGCATATTCGTTGCTTTTTTCGGTGTCGCCCATTTCGGCGTATATCTGCGATGCAATCTGACAACAGCGACATATCAGAAGATTATTTTTGATACTATAAGCCACATCAAGTGCCTCCATAATATACTCAAGAGCCCTGTTGTAATTTTTTTGCGACATCAACACAGCCGCCGAATTGATAAGCGAGGTTACAGTTTCCTTGTAAAGACTGGCGGCGCGAGCAAGTTTAACACCTTCGAGAGCAAAATGCAGAGCCTCGTCGTATTGTTGCAATTCGCTATAAATGATACTGAGATAGTCGTTTACATTGATTTCGCTTTTGATGTCGCCAATAGAACAAGCTGTGGCGGCAGCTCCTTTAAGATGAGTAAGAGCCTCGTTGTAACTTTTTGAATACCAATAAACAAGTGCAAGGTTGATACGCGACGTAACAATATCATGCTGGTTTCCGCTCTCAACGGCACGCAAATACTCCGCCCGACTATCCTCAATATCAGAGTAGTCGGCACGATTAGGCTCTTGCGCGACGGAAAGCTGAGCCACAAACATCGCTAATAATATAAATAAAAACCTCGGCACAGAAATAATCATTTATTCTCAATCACAAAGGTACAAAAAAAGCTTTACAAAAGTAAAAAATCGACGCATAAAAAATAAAAAAGGTTGACGAAAAACAATAACACAATTTTTTTCTGAAAAAAATTAGAATAATAACAAAAAGTTTTCTAATTTCGTAGGCTGAAAAAAAGGTAAAAACATAAACAAAAACAACAACAGCAATATGGATTTACACGAATATCAGGGCAAGATTATACTCCGCAAATTTGGAGTGGCAGTACCCGAAGGTATTGTGGCAGAGACCCCCGAACAGGCGGTAGAGGCCGCCAAGAAACTGCAAGAGACCACCGGCACACAGTCGTGGGCTATCAAGGCGCAAGTGCACGCCGGCGGACGCGGCAAGGCGGGCGGCGTTAAGATTGCAAAAAATATCGACGAAGTAGCAGAATACGCTAAACAGATAATAGGTATGACTTTGGTAACAAAGCAAACCGGTGCTGCGGGCAAACTCGTACGCAAGGTGCTTGTAGAACAGAGCATATACTATCCCAATGCCGAAGGCAAGGTTGACGTGGCAGAATACTATATGAGCATTCTTCTTAACCGTGCCACCGGACGCAACATCATTATGTACTCGCCCAAAGGCGGTATGAACATCGAGGAAGTGGCAGAGCAGACTCCTGAACTGATTTTCAAAGAAGAAATCAACCCTGCTACCGGTTTGCTTCCTTTCCAAGCTGCTCGCATAGCATTCAACCTCGGACTTAGCGGCAATGCTTTCAAAAATATGAAAAAATTTGCCACCGGGCTTTACAATGCTTATCTCAAGAGCGATTCTTCGATGATGGAAATCAACCCCGTGTTCAAAACATCCGACGACCTTATTCTCGCAGCCGACTGCAAAGTTAAAATCGACGACAACGCACTCTTCCGTCAAAAAGAGTTTGCCGAAATGCGCGACATAACCGAGGAGGCTCCCGCGGAGGTTGAGGCAGGACAATACGGACTCAACCTTGTAAAACTTGATGGCAATATCGGCTGTATGGTAAACGGTGCTGGTCTTGCTATGGCTACAATGGATATTATCAAACTTTCAGGCGGCGACCCTGCCAACTTCCTCGACGTAGGAGGTACAGCAAGTGCCGAAACTGTTGAGGCTGCATTCCGCATCATTATGAAAGACCCCAATGTAAAAGCCATCTTGGTAAACATTTTCGGTGGTATCGTTCGTTGCGACCGCGTAGCCAACGGTGTAGTAGAAGCTTACAAAAAAATCGGCAACATTCAGATACCAATCATTGTTCGTTTGCAAGGTACCAACGCCATCGAAGCCAAAAAGATTATCGACGAATCTGGTTTGAAGGTTATGTCGGCAATCACATTCGAAGAGGCTGCACAACTTGTAAGCAAGGTAGTGGCTTAAGACACACCTTATATTAAATAGTTAATTCATTATATGCTCCATAGTCAAATCCGGCGAGGACGTGAGTTCTTGCCGGAATTTTTTTTATACCAACTTGTAGCCTATAGACAAAAAAAATCCATGCATCGATACCTTGTACCGCGCATGGATTGGCAATATCTTCAACAACAATCTGTTACTTGCTCTTTCCTACAAAAGATAGGATACCTACAGCACAACCTTTTTTGTCGCCCATACCGGGTTTGAATCGGATTGACACGTAGTACATAGCGGTTTTCTGACAGATAAAGTCAAAAGACTTAGCGTCGGTTTTGTCCGCTTTGTTGAAAGTAGTACCCAACGGATTTGAATTTTCGGGGTGAGCGCTGTCGTAAAGAGTAAGCACTACCTGCTCTTGATAACCGTCGGGAGCACAAAGACTGAATCTATACTGTGTGCCTTTGTTAAGAACCACTGTGAATTTCATTCCAGTCTCATCAGAAGGACTCTCCCTTTTGAGTTTGGTATTGAAATCACGAAGGAAAATGGCCTTTTCAGTCTGTGTTGCGCATTGATAAACAAGCTGTTGTTTGCATTGTGCATCAGCTGTAGTAGCTTGTCCGAAACACAAAATTGCAAAAACTAATATAATAAACAGTCTTCTCATATTATAAAGCAATTAATTTATTACGAATTTTTTCTGTTGTTGTTATTATTTCCTGTAATTCTTCTTTCGACATTGTTATAATACTTCTGTCGTTTTGTATTACAACTAACGAACCATTTATCGTTTTTGTTTCCGGCTCGCCCACTTCATAAGATATTTTAACAAAATCGAAAACATCTTTTAACTCTTCCATATACTGAACCAAGTGTTCAAAATCCTTGCCATGAAACATTTTTAGGATAGGTAAAAGTTGATTCAATATAGTTTTTTGTTCGCCGATACGATCTTTGAAGTCTTCGCTGTACTGATCTTTAGCCACTTGGGTAATAAGGTAAAGCGATTCAACCCAAACACCGGTTACAAGCAGAGCGCTAAGATTGCTGCGTTGGTTGTTGCGAAGATGCTCGTCCATTTTTTGGTAACTCTGTGTACTCATAATAAGGAGCGAGTCGATATTATCGTCGGATGTGGCAAGACGTTTAAGAAGTTGAAAGTCGAAAAACTGTCCCACTTTCAAGTCTTCAGAAATACTGCGTATCTGCACAAGGTAGTCGATAATAAGCGAGGTCTTGGAATAGACATTAAGATAGCCTAAGTCGGCACTGAGGAAACCTAATCCAAGAGCTTTCTTAAAACTTGTGGTATAGTCTTTTACCACATCAGGGTTAATCAAATACTTAGGCGAAAACGGCACTTCGGAACTTTGAATCATTGCGGCCATCTCCACAGGAGATGAAAAACTCGAAATGATGTCGTTCATGGCCTGCGAATCAAAGTTGACATCCGTTACCATACTTTCATCTTCATGGTATTCGATATGCCCGTCGTCGCCACCGCACCCGCCGCAGCTAAACTGCATCATGGCGGTTGCCGCTACTATTAACGATATGTACCATTTCTTATGCATAATTGCTCGTAGGTTTAATTCTTTTCTTTTTCAAATGTATTAAAAATTTTGCAATAGTACACACTTTTTTTCAACAAAAAATAGATTTATTTTAATCTTTTTTATCATCATTGTCTGCACTATGCTCTATATCAATATTTTGTGAGTTATTATTTTCTGGTTCAGTGGCCGGAGTTTCCGGTTTTTCTTCCTTAGGTTCGCGAACGGGGCGCTCAATCTTTGGTAAACGGCTTTCACGATCGGGACGTTCTATTCTTGGCAATCTACCTTCACGCTCAGGTCGTTCGGGACGTTCCAATCGTTCACGTTTTTCGGCACGCTCCTCTCTTGACGGGCGCTCGGGACGCTCAAGGCGCTCGGCACGTTCGGGACGTTCGGTTTTTTCAGGACGTTCTGGCTTTTCACGTTCCGTTTTATTATCGGCTACTTTTGATGCTTTTTCGGCTTTCAGCAATTTCTGAATCTCTTTGTTTTTCTGACGCTCAATAAACTTCTTCAACAACGGTATATTACCAAAGTTGATTTTGCCTGCCCACTCTATCACACGTTTCAACACATCGAAATAAAGTGTGATATAGCAAAGAAGGCTCATCAGCCAGATAACTACGATATTAAAATAAAAGGTGTCGTAGTAATGTCCCATAAACCACTTGCGCGGAGCATAGAAATGCGAGCGGAATCCGAACCACGTAGAGTTGTCGGCATCAAGGAAAATAGGATCCTGCTGCTGTATGAGGTGGTTTTCGTAACGTATAATCTTGTTCTTTTCAAATACGTTCTTTACAATATCCTGCAACTTTTCGTTGAAATACTTGGCGCGGCGGTTGAGATAATATCCCGGTTTTTGCTCCTCGTAGTATCGCTTGCGCGATTCAATTTCGTTTTCTGCCACGTTGAACATCTTGCCATAATAGTGATCGAGTTCTGAAAGATACTCTTCCACCTCGTCGGACACGTCGTCGTCAAAAGATTCAACATAAAGTTTGTCTAAGCAGTCGAGCGAAATTTCAGGAACGCGGCGCATTTCGGCGGGAATCTCCTCACGCAATAGTGCCAAACCGTAATCCATTTCTGCTTTAAGACGCTCCACGTCGTATTCAGGATCTTCTTCCTCTATACTATCGCGACAGTCGCGAGCGTATATTAGAGCATCGCTCAAAGCATTGATGTAACTTACCTGCTTAAAGTTGGCATAACTTTTTTGTTTCTCTATTTCGTAATAGTCAATTTCAAATCCATTGTCTTTAAACTGCTTAACCATCAGCGCCTCATACGACCATCGTGAAGCCATAATCTCGGCAACAATCGGCACACGTCCTACGCTACCAATAATCTGGTTCAACTTGTCGAAACTAAACATTGAACCACCGAGTGCCATCTGCGGAATCATCAAAAGCGGTATCAAAATGTAAATTGTAACGGCTGAGTTGAATGCCGAAGAAATATTTAAGCCCATCATATTGGCAAACACAAACATTGCAAAGAGCACAAGCCAATAGTTAAAGTTCATACCCACTATTTGCAATATTGAGTTGCCCACAATCACGTAGAGGAATGCTTGAATAGCCGAAATGGTAGTAAGAATGATAACCTTTGCCACCAAGTAACTAGACCTACTTAGGTTAAGGAACTCCTCTCGTTTGAGTATCTTACGGTCGCGGAAAATCTCCTCAGCCGACACAGTCAGTCCTAAGAAGAGAGCCACGATGATACTCATAAATATATAAGGTACAATATTTTCGTTTTCGAAGAAGATATAATGATCCCTGTTGGGCGATGTGTATCTGATTAAGAAGCTCAGAATCAAGCCCAAAAGAGGAGCTTCAGTAAGGTTGAGGAACACATACTGAAGGTTTGACACCTTAGATTTGAAGTCGCGGCGGAGATATATCCTCAACTGCGACAGCCAACCGGGCACATTAAGATTCCGTGGCGGCTCGGTGTCTACATCTTGAATAATTTCGGGTTTAACACCCTTATGGAAACGGTCTTCCCACTCCTCGGGGTTGACCTTACGATTGTCTTGGAATTTACCGTACTCGTCGACCACCCTCGCCTCAATAACGTCGAAGATGATTTCGGGGTTTACGTTACCGCACTTGGGACATTCGCCCTCGTCGGCGTTGATCTGTCCGTCGTGACCCTTAAAGTACGAAATTGCATCTACGGGGTGTCCGTAGTATACTAGATAGCCGCCGGTATCGAGAATAATCATCTTGTCGAACATCTTGTAGATTTCGCTCGACGGCTGGTGAATTACCACAAAAATAAGTTTACCCTTTAGCGTTAACTCGCTCAAGAGGTCCATAACGTTAACAGAGTCGCGTGAAGAAAGTCCAGAAGTAGGCTCGTCGACAAAAAGAATGGAAGGTTCGCGGATAAGCTCAAGTGCAATATTGAGCCTTTTTCGCTGACCGCCGGAAATAAGTTTGTTGAGCGAGTTGCCCACTTTCAAATCTTTTCGCTCGTAAAGGCCGAGCGACTTGAGCACGTTGTCGACTCTCTCACGTATTTGAGCATCAGTTTCTGTTTTGAAACAGAATTTGGCGCTGAAATAGAGGTTCTCATACACGGTGAGTTCCTCAATTAGAAGGTCGTCTTGCGGAATAAGACCGATAACGCCTTCAAGTTTGTCTTTTTCGGTGTGGAGGTTGATGCCGTTGATTTTGACCGAACCCTTGCTTGGCGAAGTAATGCCCGAAAGCACGTTAAGCAAAGTGGTTTTGCCCGCGCCCGAAGCACCCATAATGCCCACAAGTCGTCCTTGACATTCGGAGAAATTGATATTGCGGAGACCGATAGCCCCGTTAGGAAACTTGAACTCCAAGTTGTCGACATTGAAGGATAGGTTGGCAAAAGTTTTGTCGGCCTGGAATGTTGCAACTACGTCGCTGTAATACACAGGCTTACCTTTGCTCATTTTGAGCGTAGAACCGGGAGCGAACAAGTAGATACGTCCCGAATTGATAGCCTGACCGTTCAAGTAGACATCGTCGGTGCCGGTGTAGCGCAAAAAGTACAATTCCTCAGAGGCTACACGCAAAATGTATATGTCCGAAGCGAGGCCCTCACTCGGAATGCATTTGGCGTTGACGGGCTTGTCTTCCTTGCCCGAAATGAAAAGAATCGAAGGAATGTCTAATCCCTCGGTATTCTCGTTTACTACAAACGACTTGCTGTCCTTAAGTTCCTCCTTGCTGATATTGAACACCTCGCCTACAGCGTCGATAATAGCCATACGCTGTTCGGTGAAACGCTTGGAGGTGTTCACCAACTCGAAAAGACGGATATATACGATGATACGCTGCTTTAAGTTGATAGTTTTGGTGATACGGCGTGAAATACCAAGAATTTTTACCGACATCTGCACGGGAGTTAAACCCGAGAAGTCGATTTTTTTGCGTTTCTTGGCAGCTGCCTCGTCGTCGTCTTCAATAAGACCAACGTCCTTTTTAAAACCAATAATATGCTCACGCGCACCTTCTGCGCCGAGTTGCTGTGTAAGGAATCCCTCCACATACTGAAGTTCCTTGTCGTCGATACCGCCGTCTTGGTTGGCGATAATAGACCACATCTGAATCAACGCTTTAAGAATTTCCTCACTCATCTGGCTTCGGTTCTAAAAAAACTTACAACTTAATTAGCAAACCAAATTAGTCGATAGAGTAGCTAACCTGTTCAAAAGGTACTTCTACAATGTCGGCGTATTCTTCGCCCGCCTCCTCCATGTCTTCGTCGTCGTCGGGGTAATGCCATTTTACAAGGACATCATGTCCTGCGTCGTACATATCCTCTAATTTAAGTAGCACGTCGAGCAGAAGTTTAGAAGAAGCCGTGTTGAAGTATTCCAACTTAAAGTTGAAAACGGTTTTTTCCAAAGGGTTCTGTGCGTATTCGTCGAGCCATTCGAGAATAGGGTCGTAAAAGGCTACCACATCTTCGGGAAGTGAACGTCCCGAGATTTCAAACGTGTTGTTGTCGGCGTCTAGAATTACTTTTGGAGTGTCGTCAGATCCTTGTATTTTAATAACTCGCATAATATATATTATTTTATTCTTTGATTCTGGAAATAGTTGATGTTAAAACGAAAAATGACGTAAGATCGTCGATTTTGAGGAAACTGTATATCAGTTTCTCTCCGGTTTTGCGGGCGATGTCGATAAACCCGAGTCCCGCGCCTCCCTTTTCGGAGATATGCCCTTCGCGCATCTGCTTTTTGTAGAGCTTATTGAGCCCGTCTTTGTCTTGGCTGTTGATGTTTTCGAGCATTTCGGTTAGGCGTGCGACTTTTTCGTTAAGCACAACATTGCCCGTAGTAACATTGTACTCGGTATCACCTTTGCTTACCATAAAGATACCGCGTCCAACTTTCTTGTCGGACGAACCCGGTGTTACCTCGGCGTGCTTGCTGATATTTTGAAGACATTCCACCATAACGTGGAACACCTTTTTCTGCACGGAGCTTGCGTCCTCCTCCCGCACCATATTGGTTTCGGTGAGCGACGTAAACGCCTTGGTAATCTGGTGCGTTATCTCGCCTTCGTAAGCCAAATTGATTTTGTTGCGCTTCATCTTTACATAGAAGTCGTACACGAAATCCAATGACTCTTTTTTGTTAATACCTGCCATAATATTATATTTTGAATATTACGTTAAAATTCTATTCCTATTAATAATATGTCGTCTACTTGTTTGTTGTTGCCTTTCCATTCGAAGAAGTCCTTCTCAAAGAGCTCCCTATACTGAGCCATTGTCAATTCGGGATTAGCCTCAATGAGCTCTTTAATACGACCCGGACGGTATTTTCGTCCTTCATCGCCTCCGATTTGGTCGGGTAGACCGTCGGAGAAAAAGAAACATTTTTCTCCGGGGGCAAACTTGATTTCATAGTTGTCAAATAGTTTCTCATCTCTGCCTTTGCGCGGTGGTTTTCCGCCTATGGCTTGCATTGTGCCTTTATATTGTATAAGCTCTCGTTGAGAGTTGAGATAGTACAATGGCCTATGTGCACCAGAGAAATGGAGTATACCAGTCTCAAAGTTAATTTTACATAAAGCAATATCCATGCCATCTCGTGCCTCTTGTTCGTCGCTATCTTGTTTTAAAGTTTTGCGGACTCCAAGGTGAAGCTGGTCGAGAACCTGTCCTGCGTGGAGGTTGTCGGCGTGGTCGGCAATTATGTTAAGGTTGAAATAGCCTATGAATGAGAGCAATGCGCCCGGTACTCCGTGTCCAGTACAATCGACAGCAGCAATATAAATATTTCCATCTTTTTCAAAGAACCACGGGAAGTCGCCGCTGACCACATCGCGCGGACGGTAAAACATGAAGAACTTGGGCAGTTTCTGTTCGATATCGTCCAAACTCGGGATGATGGCTGATTGGATTCGCTGAGCGTAGTTGATACTCTCGGTGATGGATTTGTTCTTTTCTTCGATTTCCATCTCGATAAGTTTGCGCTCGGTGATATCGCGTGCCACAAACAATATGGTTTCGAGTTCTTTTTCTTTGTTGTACTCGGGGATTGCATTGAACTGGATAATGCGTTCTTCGCCTTCGGCAGATGGGAAATTGGTTTCGTTTTCGTACATCTGCTGGGTTTGCATTACCTGAGCAAGAGCATCTTTGAATACAGTAGCAATTTTCTCATTGAGTGCCACATCGTCGATTTGCTTTTGGAGCATATCCTGCTTTTTCAGACCGGTCAATTGCTCTGCCACAGGGTTGACGTAGAAGAACTTGCCATCGGGACTCAAACGAGCGATCATATCGAGCGAGTTCTCTGACAATGCCTGCATTTCGCCACTCATACGCTGAGCTTTTTCTGCAATCTTGCGTACGGTAATGTCGCGGGTGTTGAAGATAATACCCTGAATAGCGGCGTTGTTCAAAAGGTTTCGACCAGTGGCTTCGAGCCACAATTGCTCGTCTTCGCTTTTTTGATACTGATATTCAAAGGTAACGGGATGATCGGGGTCTTGGAGCAGACGTGAGAACACATCTTTGAAACGGTGTTTCGACACATCGTCGAATTTTTCGTAAGCACTTTTGCCTACAATATAATCGGGGTCGTAACCAAGAATGTTCTTAGCCGACGGGCTTTCGTATGTTACAATGCCGGTTTCGTCGTAGATTGAGATAACCTCGGATGCATTTTCGAGCAACGCATATTGACGTTTTTGACCACGTTCCACCTCGCGGATCTGTGCCTCCAACTGTTTGTTGGTGTCTTGTAGCTCGAGCTGGGTCTTGCGCATCTCATCGGCATTCTTGCGAAGTTCATCCTCGTTCTTTCGAAGTTGTATGGTCATTTCCTGCGCTTCGCGGAGGAGTTTCTCTGTTTGAGTGTTAACCTTAAGGTTGAATATGGTTTGCGCAATAATCTGACTTACCTCTTGAATCAAACGGAGAGTTTTGTCGGGCATATCGTCGTTGAGCGATGCAAATTCAATAACACCTTGAAGTTTTTCGTCGCTGATTAGCGGAGATAGCAAGAGTGTCTTGGGTTTTTTGTCGCCAAGTATACCAGAACTGATGGTGATGTATTCATCGGGAATTTCGCGGCGATAGATAATGTCGCGTTCAAAAGCAGCTTGACCTACAAGACCGATACCAATTTTAAATTCTTGAGTGATATATTTTTTACGGTTGTAGGCGTAAGTGGCTATGTTAACGAGTTTTTCGTTGTCGTCGTCGTAGAGGTAGAAAGCACCTTGAACGGCGTTGATGTATTCTATAAGGTTGATGATGGTTTCGTAGGCAAGTTCGCTGATGTTGTTTCTTTGACGGAGAATATCACCTACAATTTCCTTTCCTTTAGCAATCCAGTTTTGCTCGTTTTCGCGTTGTGACGTAGCCACAAGGTTGTTTTTCATTATAAGGAGCGAACGTCCGAGCAGGTCGTCTTTATCAATTTCGTTGGTATCGAAATAAAGGTCGCCTTCACCAATTCGTTTAGCAATCAACGAGTTTCGAGTAAAAATCTCGTTCTTTTCGGCGAGCATTCGTTCCAAATCCTCGTTTTGACGACGGTTTTTACGAGCAAAATAATTGAATATCGTAGCTATTACAAAAGGTGCAAGGTCGATAATCCAGAGCACATCAGACACAGAATGAACGTGAATTACACTCCAAAGGGTGAAATCATGTCCACGCAAACTTAGAAGAATGGCACCCACAGGGAAAAACAAACCAATGATGAAACCCAAAATAGTGGATCTCGTCACCAACTGGCTGGCTGCCTTGTTCTTCTGGAGGTTTTCCTCTTCTTCGTCTTCTATGTATGTTGCGTTTTCTGCCATACTTGAGTTAAAATAGCGGTGCTAAATTACGGAATTTTTCCTTATCTATATCAATTTTGCGTCAACTTTTTGCTCCGTTACCAAAACTTTTTATCCATTCCCTGTATTTAATGTCCACGGAAGTGGTTTTGTCGGTATCTGTTGCGTTTCTAGTTTTTTCTATTTCGTTGTACTGCATCTTAATTGTCTCAGCTGCTTGTTTTTCTTGCGCCATCTGTTCCGACATCTGTCTTTCTTTGTCTTTCAGCTGGTTTACCAAGGCTTCAAGTTCGGAGATCCGTGCTTGGGTCTCGCTGTAGTTGATTTCGAGGTGGGTTTCGGTCGACTCGGCTTTTTGCAACCTTTCGGTAAGCTCCATCTCGTTTTCGTGCGATTCGTCGAGTTGTTTTTCAAGAGCCTCAGTTTTGGATGTAGCTTGTTCGAGCCTTGCTTTGAGGTCGGTGGTTTGTAGTCCTGCCTCTGCCAATTGCGAAGATAAACGCTCGTTTTGTGTTTTGAGCTGTGTTACCTGGCTCATAGCCTGTTCCTCGATCTCCTTGTGCTTGGTGATGTCGATAGCGGTGTAAAGAATTTTAAGAACCTTTCCTTTGGCATCTTTTACCGGCGTGTACTGGTTGATTAGCCAAATGTCCTTGCCTGTAAGTTTGCTCTTGCGTTTTACAGTCATCTGGTACAAGTTTCCTTCACAAACATTTTGCCACAAAGTCTTAAATTCGTTGATTTCTTCTTCGGGAATGAAGGTAAGAATGTTTTTCCCTTTTGTCTTCTCGTAGTCGTAACCCATAGTGATAATGTGCTTGGTGTTAGCTGTGAGAAGATTGCCCTCTACGGTGTATTCTGCCTTCATCATTGTTTCGTCGATAGCGGTCATAATACCTGCCATCTCGATACGACTCTTTGCCATCTTCTCCTGAGTAGACATAAGCACCTCGGTTTTTTCGAGAGATTCTGAAAGCAGTCGCTTGTTCTTTTCCTCGATGGTTTTCTGCTCGGTGATGTCGTTGGCGATGTAAAGGATTCGCACCACGTGGTTTTCGGCGTCGAAAATAGGCGTGTACTGGGTGAGCAGCCAGATGGTTTCGTTAAATTTGTTTTTCTGTTTGAGTGTGGTCTGATACGATTGACCTGAACAGATGTTCTGCCAAACCATATCAAAGTTTTCGAGGTTTTCTTCCGAAACAATGTTCTTGATATTGCGTCCGATAAGCTCGTCTTTGCGGTATCCGAGAGCGGATAGGAACTTCTGGTTGGCGGACATAAGGTGACCTTCAGGATCAATCTCGGCTTTTAACATGGTTTCGTCTACTGCCGAAAGAATACCCGACATCTCTGCCTCACGTTTCTGAGCCTCGTCGCGTGCGGTTTTCATATCGTCCATGGTTTTGCGGAGCTCAGCCTCACGAAGCACAAGTTCGTCAGATTTTTTCTGCGACTCTTGAAGAAGGTCGGCGGTGCGGGCGTTGATACGCAAAGATGAAAGCGTAGATGCGATACTGTCGCCAAGCTGCTCCACAAATTGAATCTCGTATTTTTTGAGCAGGTTAAACGAAGCCAACTCTATAACACCGAGAATCTTTTCTTCTGATTTTAAAGGAACTATCAACAAACATTTGGGTTTGGCATCGCCCAATCCCGACTCGATTTCCATATAATCATCGGGAACGTCTGTAATATATAAGGTGTTCTTTTCGAGAGCGCACACACCAATAAGACCGTCGCCAAGGGTTATGCGGCGTGTGAGATATTTCTTGCGGTCGTAGGCAAACGCCGAAAGCATATCAAGAAAAACGTTATTAGGATCGGTGTCGTCGAGGATAAACAAACCGCCTTGTCCGGCGTTGATATAGTGAACAAGATTTTTGATCACCTCGTCGGAAAGCATGGTGATGTTGTCGTTGTTGTGACGCATAATATCACCGAACTTGGCAAGACCTTGAGTTGTCCAGTTGCGTTGTTCATCTTCCAAACGGCGAAGATTCTGCTCTTTTTCGGTGGCAGAAAGGCGCTCGCTAAGGTCGATAAGCGATTTGGCCATAGAGCCGTCGGGGGCAGAAAGGTTTGTGCCAATTTGGTAGTTGCCCTTGTATATTTCGTTAGAAAACTCGGTGAGTTTCTTGAAGTTGTCGGCGGTGCAATTGATAAGAGAGTTGAGTTTGCCAATTTCGGTCTGGTCTTCTTTGAGACGAATGCCAGGAACAGCACCAGTGTTGAGCACCTTAACAAAGTCTTGCATTGAGGCAAAACTGATTTTGAGATACCTGAACACGTAGAATGCTATAAAAATAATAAGTGCCAACATCGGAACCGACAACACGATAAGCGAAATTCTCAATTTGGTAATCTCGTGACGTATTGCAGTGTCGCTAACAGCAAGTTCTTTTTCGTGGGCAGCGTACATACGGTCGATGGTTTTGCGTATGTCGTCGAATGCGCTTACCTCTTTGACACTGAGCAACTCTTGAGCTGCCTCGTGACGATTGTTGATAATCAAGCGAATGATGTCTTTATTAACGTTTTGGTATATTACAAACTCGTTTTTGAGACGATCGAGAAGTTTCACCTCCTCGCTTGTAGTAAGGCTATTGGCTGTGAGGGCGTTTTCGTATTCCTTGATTCTAACCTCGTAAAATTGTTTAAACTTATTGTGATGACGCTGAATGGTAACCACATCGCTTCCGGTTTCAATAAGCGCATGGTTTTGAATCACAAGACCGTAAACTTCTTCGGCAAGCGAAAATAACGGATAAATGCCAGCACTTTGAGTGTCGGAAAACGATTCAACGTGTTCTTTTACATGACCGAACGATATCACCGCATATATACAGAAAAAAAGAATATAAGCCGACACAACCGAAAACAGAAGTATCAGTTTATTTCTAATATCCAGTTTATCAAATATTTGATGTATCTTTTCCATCGTCCGGCTTTTGTTTTTTCTTCTTTTGGCCCGTGATAAATTTTTATGTCAGTATACTTTTTTTCTCAAAGTTCAAATTTATAAAAAAAAATTATTTCCGTGCCGCAAATTTTTCTGTTTTTATAACTTTTTTTCTAAAAATTATTATAACTTATTAATTATTAATACATTACAAAGTAAAAATAATTACACATTACTTTTAATCCATTTTCAAAAAACATGCCTTTTGTACAAAAATGGATTTTTTTCAGCATTTTGTCAATAAAATTTTGACTAAAACGAAAAAAAATGCTTATTTTGCATTGTTTTTTCAATTAGCAAAACGATAGTAATAGATGGAAATTTCGCAGCAAGACATATTCGCATTATGCCAGACTTTTCGCAAAGTTTCGGTATACGATTTTTCCGACTATTCGTATAAATCGCTCTACCGCCGTGTAGAGAAAATTCTCACCGACAACAACATTACTATTCAGACACTTATTGACAATATCAGCAAGGATTACAACTACCTTGAAAGCGTTGTCAACCAAATAACAGTAAACACCACCGAACTATTTAGAGACCCCGAAATATGGTTGCCACTGCGCGACAATATCCAACGACGTTTTTCAAATTCGCAGATGATAGACATTTGGCACGCTGGATGCAGTTCGGGTCAGGAGGTGTATTCAATGCTGATACTACTCAACGAACTCGGATTGTTTGATCAAGTGTCGTCGTTTGGCACCGACATCAACGAAGAGGTGCTCGATGTGGCTCAACACGGACGCTACCGATATGTTGACATCAACGAATACCTGCCAAACTTCAACACTGTAATAAATCACGGTCGCGAAAAAGAAGAGTACATACCTATATCTAAATACATATCATCAAACCAGCAGCGCGACTACATTCAAGTGGCACCGTGGCTTGTAGATAAGCCGGTGTTTATCAAACACGATTTGGTAAGCTGCACAACTTTCTTAGACAGAAAATTCGACATCATCATATGTCGCAACGTGCTGATATACTTCAACCACGATCTGCAAAACAAGATTATCGATTTTTTTTACAACTGCCTCAAAGACAATGGAATGCTGATTATAGGACGGCAGGAGAGCATCTACGGCAACCATACCGAAGGATTTGAGAAATCGGGAGGAATATACTTTAAAAGAAATCGCAGAAACCTTTACTTCTAATATAGTTTTAGATAATTTGCGCAGTATTATTGCCGTTTTTTAGATGAGAGTTTTTATGTAAAAAAAAATTGGCATTTTTATTGCTTTTACTTTTATGAGACCAATTTTTAAGGACAACTATATATAACATTTCTATATGAAAAAAAGAACGACAATATTATCCGCGATACTATTAGCTACAGCGGCAGTAAACTACACCTACGCACAAACCGACTTTACTGCCGACCCGCTAAACGCATGCACAGGAGCTCCGGTGGCAATCACCAACACTTCGTCGGGCAATTACCAGTTTGCCCATTTCGATTTCGGCGACAATACCGACAGCTACGGCGACAACCTTCAGCACATATACACTTCGGCAGGCGAATACACTATTAGCATGTGGCTACTCAACAACGACGGTACAAAATCTGAAACAATAACCAAAACGGTAAAAATTGTAGACACCCCTTCAATAGAAATAGCCGACGACAAATCAATGTCGCAAATAACTGTGACAACAGATCAAAGCGTTTCGTTTGAATGGCATCTCGGCAAACACAAATTAGACAACACCAACAATCCGCTGTTCTACTACGAAAGCGGAACATACTCGGTAACTATCACAAACTCAAACGGATGTTCGGCTTCGGCAGAAATCAAGGTGACTGCTCAAGATATGGAATCAAACGACAACACCTTAATTAAAGTAGCCAACAACGTAATCACCCCCGGAGTAAAAGACGGTGTAAACGATGTTCTTTTTATCAACGATGTGTCGGAATTTGAATACCCGTGCATTGTAAAGATATTCGACAAACGCGGCAAAATCGTTTACACAAATTCAGATTACTCCAACACCGACGGTTTTCAAGGCAACGACAACGACGGCAACGAACTATTTGCCGGCACCTACTACTATGTTATTAAAAGTCAAGGGCGCAAGGGCGTTACTGGCTTTGTGGATATAATCAGATAATTATCAGCAAGATGACAAAGAAACTTATCATAGCAACAGCATGTATGGCAGCAGCGCTGTCGGCATCGGCGCAGGAAACCTACTTCCGTGGTCAAAACTACGCCGACAGATTCTCTGTGGCGCCGGCATTCGCAGGATTCAACGGCAACGATGAAGCATTCGTATCGTTTCGCCGCAATATGCTCGGTATCGAAGGAGCACCCAAAAACCTAAAATTAGACGTCAACGGCGACATTATGAACCAAAACGCCGGATATGGAATTGACATAACCAGCGAAAAATCAGGCAATTTTACCAATCTTTCAGCAGCCTTGACTTACGCTTACCATATCAAACTCGGCGACGAAGCAAGTCTTAGTCTTGCAGTTTCGCCCACATTTCTACGCACGTCGTACAATTTGGGTAAGGCCACTACTTTCGGAGCACAAACCGATCAAGCTTTCCAAAACGAAGCCGGACTATCGGCAATGGCATTCGACGCCGGTGTATCACTTATGTTTAATGTGGCTGGGTTGTATTTTAGTGCCAATATGCCTCGCACAATTTGTGGCGATATGAAATTTTCAAATGGCATTTACAACTCTGATAGGGTTTTTAATGGCGAACTTTCGTACCAACTGCCCACGGGCAAATTCATCATAGAACCAATTGCCGATATTTCATACGCTATGAAAGGCGGTTTGGATTACAAAGCGTCAATAGCTGCCAAATACAATCAAAGAGCATGGGTTACAGTGTCTTACTCATCGCAATATTGGGTAGGCGTAGGCGCAGGACTTTCCACCGGTAGTCGCGTAGCTGTAGGATACTTATTTGAAACTGGCAACTCAACCATAGCCTCCAACTGCTCAGGAACACACGAAATTTATGTGGGATTCTGCATCTCTAAAAATCAGAAACGCAAAGAACCCACCGCATTTGCCGACGACGACTGCGCAGCAAGCGCTCCCGTAATTCAAAACAACAACAATTCTGACCTTGAGCGCAAACTGCAAAACGAAATCCGCACCCGCGAAAACGAAATCAAACGTCTTGAAGATATCATTGACAGTTACCACAAAGGACACAACGGTGGCGAAACAGGCTACAACAATCCCTCTACCCCCACCCCAAACACTCCTACACCAAGTCAACCTCAAACCGGCAACAACTCAAACGAGCCGTCAACCGACGAATGGAAACAACCTATATTATTTAATAATGTGTTGTTTGGATATGGCAACGCCAAATTGTTCCCATCTTCAAACACCGAACTTGACCACTGCGTGTCGGTATTAAAAAAGAACGAAAAAGCAAGAGTAAAGATAGTGGCATACACCGATGAACTTGGTTCTGCAGAATATTGCCGCATACTTTCAACCCAACGTGCCGAAGCTGTCAAAAAATACCTTGTAAGCAAAGGTATAGGAGAAAACAGAATACAAATTGATGGCAGAGGTCGCAAAATGTCGGATGGAAAATTCAGCACCGAACAAAGAATAGGATTAAACAGAGTAGAATACTGCTTATCAAAGGATTAAACAATGAGCAAGATTATCAAAATATTGACAATTGTAGTTTGTGTACTGGCGATGTCAAACGCCGGAGCACAAAGCCTGAGCGCCAACCGTACCGTGGCGGCAGCCAACACGGTGAAGACAGCACGGCACACTTGCTCGTATGTAGTGGCTGGTGGCGGACTCACCGGTTTTGCTACTATCAAAAACAACAAAAAGCAAGACCAAACTATTGCAACACCTTTGGAAAAAGAGTCGGTGGAAACCAAACTCTATCCCAACCCATTTGCCGATTATGTTTCGGTAAGATTCGGCAAAAAAGTCTCAGCACCTGACCCTATCGTAACCATCACCGACGCATCAGGAAGAACCATATACGCAGAATACACAATCACCGAATCTGCCGACAATTTTATGGAAATATCAATACAGGCAACAAACTTAAAACAAGGACGTTACATTATCAGAATAAAATCGGGCGACAACATTTTAGCCCTCAAAGCAATCAAAATATAAAAACCTGACTACCATGAATACAAATATCATAACCAAAGGCATTTTAGCCACCGCAGTAATATCAGCGTTAGCCACCGGAGCCAGCGCACAGCAGTTGCCAAGCTCGTTTAACTATCAAGCAGTAGTAAACGCAGAAGACGGATCGCCAGTAGCCGCTAAAAAAATCACGGTTGAAGTATCGATACTTCAAGGCACCGACTGCGACAAAAACAGTTCATGCCCGGTGCTTTGGCAAGAACTCCACTACCCTACCACCAGCGACTTTGGACTTTTTTCTATTGAAATAGGCGCATCTGACGCCACCAACACTTTGGCGGGAAGTTGCTCGCAATATAGCGACATTGATTGGTTGGATGTTTCGCAAGGCTATTACTACCTGAAAGTTCGTGCCGATTTTGGTGAGTCAGAGCATCTCAACAGCTTGAGCGACTTGGGAGTTTCTAAATTTTCGGCAGTGCCCTACGCTTTGGTAGCACAAAAAACCGATTTTGCCGCCAATGCCGGTAATGCAGCCACAGCCACTGAAGCTGGCAAGGTAACAGCAGATGCCAACAACAAGATACCCAACAAACTGGCTCAACTTGCCGATGTAGACGTGTCGTCATTAGCAGCAAACCAAATTCTTGTATACGATGGCACAAAATGGATTACCAAAGCTGCTGCAGCATCAGGAGCATCTCAATTAGTCGACCTGAGCGATGTAGCTGTAAGTTCGCCCACCAACGGACAAGTACTAACCTACAACAGCACAAGCGGCAAATGGGTAAACACGACACAAACAGCAGCCACAACTATTACCAAACTATCGCAACTTACCAATGAAAGTATCTCTGCGTCACCAACAGCAGGACAAGTTGTTGCCTACAATGGCTCAAAATGGGCAAACAAAGCTTTGACTTTAAGCGATATATCCAATGTTAGCGTAAACACTACAACTCTCACAGCCGGACATATACTCACATACAATTCAACAAATCAAAAATGGGAAAACACAAAATTAAGAACTGATTGCCCGTGGGTGGAGGTAGATGAGATTGCTGTAAATGGTACAAAAGTACCAGGAATCGTTTACAAAGATAAAAACAAATTCACCGAAAATGGGTTGATTATGGATAATTATCTTATGTTAGGAAGTTTAGGTAAGGCTACAGGTAAAGGGTCTATAGCAATAAATGGAGGAAATGCTCTAGAAGTAGGCACAATTGCTATTGGAACAGGAAGTGAAGTACAACAACCAAATTCAATGGCACTAGGTACAAATTCCATTGCAAAGGCTAAAAACTCATTGGTAATTGGCTCAAATAATGTCGAAGACAATCAAGGTCTTTTTATTATCGGAAATAGTGACTCTGAGAGCTCAAAAAGTAATGCATTTGTCGTTAGAAAAAATGGTGACGTATACATAAATGGTACTTTGGAATATACCTCCGACCGCCGTTTAAAAACTAACATCACTCCGTTGGAAAAATCTCTCGACAAAGTGATGAAACTCAACGGGGTAACATTCAACTGGGATAAATCCAACCCCAAAAACGCAAACGCTTCTACCACACTCCAATACGGCTTCATTGCTCAAGAAATCGAAAAGGTTATACCCGAACTCGTAAACGAAGGTAGCGACGGCTACAAAACCGTTAACTACGTTGGTGTTATCCCTGTGCTTACTCAAGCTATTCAAGAGCAACAGCAAGAGATTGAGCAACTTAAAGAAGAAAACAAAAAACTAAACGACACACTTCAAGAACTTTTGAAACGTGTGGAGGCATTAGAAAAGAAATAATGATTAAATATTTTTGCTGATGAGTTGGTAGACAGCTTCGTCTTTCCAACCATCGGCAGAAAGATGCCATTGCTTAAACAAACCGCACTCTACAAAGCCAAGCGATTTAAACAACGCTATGCTCGCCGCATTATCGGAAAACACGCGGGCATACAATTGGTGAAAGTGCAGATAATTGAAACAATAATCAATTAAAAGATTCATGGCGTTGGTGGCAATTTTTTTGCCCCTTACCGAAGGTTCGTTTACCGAAATACCTACCGCTGCACGCATATCAAACGGCTCAAAATCAAATACATCTACCAATCCTACTGCTGTGTGTGTTTCGTTTTGCTCTATCACAAAACGAAACTGACGCATCTCGTAAATATCTCGCTGCGCCGAATCGCTTATATAATTGGTGAGCGCATATTTAGAATACGGCAATGTTGTATAACTAACTTCCCAAATTGCAGGGTCGTTTTCCCATTTGTAAAGATTGTCCACATCAGTGGGTTCAAGTGGGCGAAGGGTTACAATATCATTTTTGAGAAGCATAGTATCAAGGTATTAAAGATCGGTGAGCCCTTCGGGAATAGAAATTGTGATTTTTTTAGCGTCGTCATCCACATCAATCACCTCCACAGCCAAAGCCGGAACTAATAATTCTTTGCCATTGTTGTCGATAATCATAAGCGGATTGCCCGGAATATCGTCGATACCTTGTATCACTCCAAGATGATTGTTGAGATGATCAAAAGCTGTATATCCCTCATATTCAAATTGTTCTTCCTCATCTTCGTCAATATCGAGACTCTCTGTAAGGGCATAAACATCGTGACCTATGAGCGACGACGCACTTTTTTGCGATTTAATAGTGGTAAAACGCAACGATACAGTCTTTTTGTTGTAAAAAACCGAATCCTCATCAATAAAGAAAGGAACCAAGTACCCGTCGATATCAACGAGTACAGGTTCCTCAGTAATAATCTCATAGAAGGGTGGTACAAGATTGAGTACCACGCCGCCATTGCTGCCTAAAAAATTATAAATAGATGCAATTTTAGTCAAATTGCTTCTATCCAAATATTTATTCGGCTTTGGGTTCATCGGCGGGAGCTTCTGCTGCTTCGGTTTGAGCTGCCTCAGATTGAGCTGCTTCAGCCTCAGCTGCTTTAGCAGCGGCTTCTGCTTCAGCTTTCTTCTTATTGATTTCAGCAAGTTTAGCCTCTTTTACCTTAGTCTCAGCTTCAAGACGTTTAGCATTGTCGGCTTTCTTTTTGCTTTCGTCGCTTTCTTTAACAGCGTTGATTTTGTTTTCTTTGTTTTTGAGCCACTCGTTGAATTTAGCCTCAGCTTGAGCTTCGGTAAGAGCGTTCTTTTTAATGCCACGCAACAAGTGATCTTTCAAGAGTACTCCCTTGCGCGAAAGGAGTGTTCTGCAAGTGTCGGTAGGTTGAGCGCCTGTCTGAATCCAATACAATGCGCGATCGAAATTGATATCGACCTGTGCAGGATTGGTGTTAGGATTGTAAGTTCCTACTTTTTCAATGAATCGGCCATCTCGTGGCGCTCTTGAGTCGGCAACTACTATCGAATAGTATGCGTAGCCCTTCTTACCGTGTCTTGCTAATCTAATTTTAACA
>JAGCVU010000273.1 GCA_017962175.1 Bacteroidales bacterium
AAAACACTTGAAGAGAACATCACCAAGTGGATAAAAGACAAGGAGTTAGGAATGGGCAAAGTTCTCAACCCCGTCCGCCTTCTTCTCTGTGGCGCGTGCAAAGGTCCGCACATCTTCGACATCCTCGAAAACCTCGGCAAGGACGAATCAATCAGCCGTATCGAGAGGGGAATCGAGGCGATTTAGTTCTTTCAATGCATAATTCATAATGCATAATTAAGCCTCCTCAGCGAAAAGGGATTTTTGGTGCGGAGGTTTTTGTTTTTTAGGGCAACATTTTGCGATTTTACACAGATTTGGCTGAAAAGATTTTGCGATTTTACGCAGATTTGGCTAAAAAAATTTTGCGATTTTACGCATAATGGTTATCTTTGCACAAAATTAATAATGTAACATTATGATTTTCAAGCGAAAACTATACGACAAGATGTTGCAATGGAAACAGCAACGAAAAGGCGAAACTGCGCTCCTAATCAAAGGCGCAAGACGTGTGGGCAAATCCACCCTTGTGGAAGAATTTGCCCGCAAGGAATACAAGACCTTTATCCTCATTGACTTTGCACACATCTCAAAGAAAATCAACGACTTATTCGACGACATAAGCGATTTGGACTTCTTTTTTATGCGCTTGCAAATCGAAACAGGCATAACACTTTATACGCGAGAATCCGTTATAGTTTTCGACGAGGTTCAGTTGCAACCGCTTGCACGTCAAGCCATCAAGTATTTGGTGAAGGACGGACGCTACGATTACATTGAAACAGGCTCTTTGCTGACACTCAAAAAAAACGTCCGCAACATTGTGATTCCTTCCGAAGAAACGCGTCTTACGCTTTACCCGATGGATTTGGAGGAGTTTTATTGGGCGATAGGCAACGAAACGACGTACAATATGCTCCGCAAACTCTTGGAAATGAAACGACCGCTTGAAAGCACTCACCGCAAACTTATGCGCGACCTCCGTCTTTATATGTTGGTAGGTGGTATGCCTCAGGCTGTTGACTCATATCTAAAAACCAACAACTTACAGGCTGTTGACGCCAAAAAGCGCGAAATCATCGAACTTTACCAAGACGATTTCAACAAGATAGACAGCACGGGACGTGCCTCGCAACTTTTTGCGGCAATTCCGGGACAACTTACCGGCAACGCGGGACGCTACCAAGTGTCGAGTGTGATAGAAAATCAAGACGCTCAGAGAGTTGCAGGTGTAGTGGCAGATATGGCAGACAGTATGGTGGTCAATTTGGCGTACCACGTCAACGACCCGAAAGTGGGTCTGCCGATGACAAAGAATATTTACAGATATAAAATGTATGTAGCCGATACAGGACTTTTTATTACGTTGGCTTTCCACGACAAAGCGTTCACCGAAAATATCATTTACAGCAAGTTGTTGGACGACAAATTGGATGCAAACCTCGGCTACATTTACGAAAACTTGGTGGCTCAGATGTTGTTAAGCGCAGGTAACGAACTGTTTTACCACACCTTCCCTGCCGACAACAATCATAGTTACGAAGTTGATTTTTTGATTTCCAAGGGCAACAAACTGTGTCCGATAGAAGTCAAATCGTCAGGTTACAAGACACACAAGTCTTTGGATGCCTTTTGCCAAAAGTTTCATTCACGCATCTTAGAAAGCTATTTGATTTACACAAAAGACTACGCTAATGAAAACGGCACAATCTACTTGCCTGTGTATATGACGGGGCTGATTTAACCAACATTTTGCGATTTTACGCAGATTTCACCAAAAAGATTTTGCGATTTTACGCATAAAAATAATTAACGCTTTGCTTTTCATTTACTACTTAAAAGCAAAAGAATAATAAACAGCAATAATATAATAAAAACAAGAATTGCTCGTTTGCTTGCCGTTTTATCTTCTTCAAGTATTTGCTCCGTCACTTGCTGGTTCTGTTCAATTGCTATTCTTTGCCCTTCTTTTTGTTTCGCTTCCATAATCTGCAACAGCGGCTCTGACTTACTTATAATCTGCACATACTTTGTATAGTTCAAATCTGGTTGCATTAATTGTGAGTACAGTTCATTAGACAATGCGATGCTTGATGCGTCGTAAGGCTCCATGTAATTCTTGGGATTCAGAATGTTTTTAAGCCTATCAAATTGATATTCATCCAAAAAATTGGTGTTAAGTTCTTTTTCAGCCATAACGACCAACCCCACAACCGCATTAATATCATCACGATTGGTGTCCAAAAGTTTTGAGTAAATGACATTTGCAGCGTCAACTTTGTCCTTGTCATAATTATCGACAAAATTCTTGGGATGACAAAGACGTTGCAACCTATTATACATAGATTCGCCGTGCTTGTCATAACCTATCAACTTTGTGGGTTGTTGAACACTAAGTTCTTTGCTTACTGTCTCGGTTGGGGTAGTTTGCGGTTTGTCATTACCAATTGACAACTCAAAACCTCCCAACAATGTCAATCCAATTTTCATTTCAAACGTGTTTTTTTTAAATGCATCCGAACACTGCAAATATAAGAAATCTTTCCCAATCAGAGCATCAGAATCTCAAAAAAATTTCATCAAAAATACTCCTTTACCGCAAATTCAAACTGTTGTATGAAGATTTGCTTGAAGGCGTAAAGGTTGTTCTGTTCGTAAAAAATGAGCATCGCTTTCTTGTAGTCGATGCTGTCAACACTGCGGAAACTCAGCGGACAATATCCGTTGGCTATCAAGATTGCATTACTCGTGATGCGGGCAGTGCGCTTGTTGCCGTCGCTGAAAGCCTGAATGTACGACAACAAAACAAGGGTCAGCAACGCTTTTTCAAATACATCGCCCTTGCCGTTGACCAAAGTGCAAGTATCTCGCAGTGCCTCGCGAATTTGAAACTCATTGTCAAGCGGATGATAGTTGGTTCCCGTGATGCCTACGCGTCTGTGTCTGATGCCTCTGTCAACCGACAAATCCTTGGTAAGCAATGTGTGAATGTCTTCAATATTGCTGATTGATAGCCTTTTAAGGTAGTCGGGATTGTCCAATATAAAACGGAGCGCGTCTTTATGGTTGAGCAACATCACCGCCTCTTCCTTGGTCTTGCCGCTTGCTGTTTTGCTTTCGCGGAGGAGACGTTCGGTTTCAAGCAACGAATAAGTGTTGCCCTCTATCTGCGAAGATTTCCAACTGAGGTCTATTCCAAGGCGTTCCATCTCTTTTCTGTATTCATTTTCAGACATTTCAGCAAGATGTTTGCGGAATATCATCTGCAAATCTTTGAGATGTTCACTCTCGTCAGGGGTAAAAATCGTAAGTTTTGGCAGTTGTTCCTTGATGAGTTCAAAATTGAAGGAGGTCTGTATCTGACGTTCATCAACATCTTTTTCAAAATAAGTTTCAAGGTTAAGGGGCATAAGCAAATGAGCCTGAGGTGAAAGTTCATAGCGTGTTGCACGCGCTTTGCCTTTCACAAAGACATCACCGCTTTGCACCAAAGACGCAACGACACGTTTAAAAGTGGTGTCGCCGCCTTCAAACTTGATTCCGTTTGCAATTTCCTCGCGCGAAGACAGCGGGTTATAATGCAAAAATTGTAATATTTCTCTTGAAGTGTCCATTGTCAATTTCTTAAAATCGGTCCAAATTTACACATTTTTCTTGGATTATCGGACCAAAATGCGACTTATAACAACAAAAATATGGCAAATTTGAGCCGATATTAAAAAAAACACACCCTTCCGAGTATAAAATATAATATACTAATACATTTTACCCCCGTCAAGGTATAAAGATTGCCAAAAAATAATGCATAATCCACAATCGGCATCGCCAATTATGGATTATGCATTACTAATTATGCAATGTGCATTGCTTACAGTCCCTTAAACATTATCAACTCCACGTAAGCCAAGGCGATGGCGATGACGCCGACGATGATGCCTACTGTTGCCATATCCTTTTGCTTGATGAAGCCCTTGGCGTATGCGAGGGCGTTTGGAGGTGTTGAAATCGGCAACGCCATTGCAAACGACGCAGACAAAGCCAAGCCAATCAACAGCGTGGAAATGCCGCCGTAAGGCTCCAACTGAGGTTTGATGCCGACGCCTACCGCCAACAAAATCGGAATCAAAAGCGCGGCGGT
>JAGCVU010000274.1 GCA_017962175.1 Bacteroidales bacterium
ACCATCGTAACCCTCTACAACGATGTGGCAGCGGTAAACCAACTTGCAGGCGAGTTTTCGGCATACAAATGGACCGAAAATGGCAACGAAATATCTGGTGCAAACGGCAGAATATTGCAGCACACATTCAATAAATCGTCGGTATACACAGCAATACTCACCAAAACCGATGGCGGCAGTTACGAAACCTGTCCGCTCGACCTATCACGCATTTCGGTTGGCAATTCTACCGCCCGACTGGTAGTTTATCCCAATCCTGCCACCCAAGGCAACGACATTACCGTGGAGGTGTCGGAAAATTATAACCCCGAAGCCAACAAGCAGATATATATCTACAATCTCAACGGCACGCTTGCCAAACACCTTTCGTCTCCCCAAGAGATTAACAAAGTGCAACTGCCCACCGGCAACTATTCGGGCGTGTATATTCAAAACGGTGAGAAAGTGCCATTTAAACTAATTGTAAAATAATCTACTCAAATATCAGACAATGAAAAACTTAGCAATAGTCACCATAATAATATTATCAGCCACAGCCACTATGGCTCAGCGGCAGAATACTTTTGTAGAACTCAACGCTGGATACAATATACACGACGTAAACACCAAAATCACCGACGGCAAAAAAGGTCTCGGCGGCGGTTTGGCTCTCTACGGCGGTTTCGGACACTATTTTTCGGAGCATTGGGGCATAACAGCCGGCGTTAAACTTATCACAGCCAAAACCAATGCGAAACTCGATTTTAGCGAGCCGATCGGCACATTACCCGACGACCAATTGCTCTTAGACAACAAGGGAAAAGAGGTGGAGGTGATGTTTTCCAATATGAAGGAACGCACATCTGAAACTCTGCTCTTTTTGCCAGTAGGGCTCAACTACCGTTACAATTTCAATCCTCGACTCTCATTTGAAGGCAGGCTCACCGCCGAACCGGGTTTTGTGCTCAAACAAAAATACAAAACAGTTTCGGGTGATATCAATTTGTCCAACAGTTATGTAAACACCTTCAACGGTGTGGACGTAGTGGTAGAAAACGTTACTGAACTTGAAGGTCACGGAGCGGGCAGTCAGGGTAAGTTTTCGGGCAACGCCGATATGAAAACCATGCTCTTTGCCACCGGTTTGAGCGCCGGAGTGGTATACGCCTTGTCGGATCGTTGGGCTATTACCGGCAGTGTTTATGGTACTTACACATTCACCGACCAGAAAAACAAGGATTATCCGCATGTGTTCGACGGCGAAACATATGTAGGCACGGCTCAGTCGAAACTTTGCACCAAAATTCATCCTTATACCGTAGGCGTAACTGTGGGAGTGAGAATGTTTGTGGGTCGCGACAAAAACAAGCCTGAAGAAATTGAAACCATTCCCGAACCCGAAGATGAGGTGGCAGTTACCGACGAACCCGAACTTGTGGTTGAACCCGAAAAAGTGGATACCGTGGTGGTAAACAACGAACCCGTATACCAGCCCACCGACACTCTCGACATTGTGGAACACAAACCCACCAAAGAGGAAGTTCAAAAACAACTTGACGAGATTGGTGCTATAAACTTTGATCTTGGTTCTACCCAAAACGACGATGAAAGTGCCAAAATAGACCGTCTTGCCGAGTTAATCAAAGCTAATCCCGACAAGAAATTCTTGATAACGGGTCACACCTGCAATCTTGGAAGTCTTGCCACCAACCGCACCGTGGGTCAGAAACGTGCCGACGGACTTAAAGCCGAACTTATCAAACGCGACGTTAATCCCGACCAGTTGAAAACCGAAAGCCGTTGGTACAAACAGCCGCTTGTGCCCAACACTTCGGAGGCCAACCGCAAGAAAAACCGCCGCGCCGAAGTGGAGGTGCTTTAAATAGAATATTACTCCACAATAATCTTAAACCCAGACTTTTGCCCGTTGTAGATTAATGCGCCGGAGTAATAGCCACTGGGAAGGGTTATTGTGGAGTTTTCGGTTACATTGGAAATGCTCAACACCTGTGCACCCGCATTGTTGAAAATCATTATTGATGCATTTTCGGGCACTCCGCCAATGAGTTTGAGTTTAAACGGTACGCCCGCTTTGGCAGGATTGGGGTAGGGGGTAACGGTGGGAGAGAGTTGTTTGGCTAAATTATCATCTCCCACAGGGCAAGATGTGAGTATGGCTCCGCTTTTGGTGGTGAGGTCAACAGTGTATTGTCCGCTGAGTTCTTTTTCGTAATAATATTGACGATTGGCATATTCGTTGGTGGTTTTATCGCCGTTTTTGCGCCATTGGTAACCGATATATATACTGTCGTGATTGTCTACAAAGATAACGTTGTAGTACAATTGTTTGATAACGTCTTTGGGAATATATACCGTTAGTTTAAAACCGAGAGGTTGTGTCAATGGCACACTCAGTTGTTCGTTGTCGTAAAAAGTGATAGTGCCATCGTATATGCCCGGTTCTGTTTGCGAAGGCACGTCAATCTCTATTTTGTAAGTTTTGTTGCCTTCGTCAATTACCTTTCCGCTTTGCGATAGTGAGCTTTGATTGGGAACAGTGATGGAGTAGTGTGTAGGGTTACCTTGCACAACTTTGAAACTAAGATCTACGTTGCCAAATGGTTTGGCGCAATATTGTTCAAACGGTTCTTGTTTTATGGAGCCGTCTTCTACAATGATTATTTGTTGCCATTGGGCTACGAATAAACGGTTGCCTATAATTACCGACGAATCTTGGCTAATTTGGGTAACATTTTCCATAGTGTTGTCGCCAATAGTCAGCGACCAGCCTTTAAAAATGTATCCTTCTCGTGTTGGTTCTATTAGGTAAATGGGGAAATCATCTTGCCCCATTCCGTATCCAAATGCTTTTGGGGCCAATTCATCAAGTTTGGCAGGCGACTCTTTATCGTCGTTGAGGTCGTAAAAAATATGAAAATCTTGGTGGTTTACACCGTCGAATGCTGTAAAATAGCCGGGGTTTTTGGAGCCTTGGTCAAGGTGTGCGTATGTTTTCCCTGATGGATTATCGGATTTAAAAAAGGTTTCATTTTCACCAATAAGCGAAATGCAACCGGCAAACATATCATCATCGATGAGGTTCTCTATTGAAGAAAAATCCAATGAGCTAATAATTGTGGTTAGATTTTTACAACCATCAAACATTTTGCTTGTATTGGTAATGGTATTTCTTTCGCTTCTGCCTAAATGTATAACATAAACGCTGCTGCAATTTTGAAACATGCCCGACATATTTTCTACTTTGCTTATTTCAAGATTATATGCACCACTAAAATACGTTGCTGATTTACAGTTGCGAAACATATTTGACATATCTGTAACATCAGATGTATTAAGATAATCTACATTAAAATATGTCACATTTTCGAATCCGTAGAACCAATCGGCGCATGAGGTTGGGTGATAATCGGCAAACGAATTGGCAAATTTAACTTGAGTAACCTTTTCTTTGTTGTCTTCTGTGCACCATAAACGTTGATCGTCAACAAGATATATGGTAGTTCCCTTGCTCATATGTATTATTCTATCTGTATTGTAATAGAAAGTTAGGGTAGTGCCATCGATGTCATTGGTGAGGGTAGCATATGCAACGGGGTCTTTGTCTTTGATGATGAATTTGTTAGAATTGTCTATGGTAACTTCGTAATTGGGATTGTCTGAATAGTTTACTGTTAGTGCATAAATGCCAACATCCTCGCCAGAAGCACGAGTAACTGTGATGGGACCAATGTCGTTGTAGTTGATAAGTGTACCGGATGTAATATCATACGACAACGAGGGGTCTGATTCTCCGTGTTTTTTTTCAACTGCTTGAGGTGCAATCGTAACATTTCGCTTATTGATAGTAAACTGTGCAGTTTTGGAGCAAGAAGCGTTGGCGTAGTTATTTATACCGGTGATTGTAAGAGTGGCTGTGCCCGCGTTGGTATTGTTGGTATAAGCTACTGTGTAATCTGTACCTTTTACAAGAGTCTTGTTGCCGAGTTTTACTGTCATTGTAGGTTCTTTTGGATTACCATCGTATGTGTAGTAATCAGCAGGAGATGAAAAAGTAACAGTAGCGTTTGAGATACATACCGCAGTGATTTCCCACGGAATAGTAGTAGTGCCTGTAAAATTGCCATTGCCT
>JAGCVU010000034.1 GCA_017962175.1 Bacteroidales bacterium
AAGAGTTTATGCAAAATTGTTTGAACCCGAATGTCAGTTGCTGAAACTTATCTTCTGTTTTCCTCTTACCGAAAATGCGCCTACCGACATACTTTTTCAATTGATGAATGTGCTTTCGGAATATTTCTTTATCAAGAATCCGAATCCCAAACCTGAAAAAAATGTTGAAAATGAGTACATTTACAACGCCTATATTAAAATCAAGTCGCTCTACAATGTGCTTATCGAAAACTGCGAAAAATACCAACTATCCGACGAATTGGTTTTAAATCTTTTACGGCAAAATCTTGATTCTGTGTCGGTTGCGTTTGATTCCGAGTCGGTTGGCAACAGCGTGCAAATTATGGGTATGATAGAGAGCCGAAATATCGATTTCGACAACATAATTATGCTTGGAATTAATGAGGGAGTGTTTCCCAAAACCTCTGAAAACGACTCATTTATAACCGAAGGAATGCGTATGGCGTTTGATATGCCGGTGCTTAAATACAAGGATGCTATTTTTGCGTATTTCTTCTACCGTCTGTTTCAACGTGCCAAGAATATCAAAGTGCTGTACAATAATGTGTTCGGGCAAAGCACTTCGGGCGAGTTGAGTAGGTTTGCCACGCAGATTCAAAAAGAGGCTTCAAATACCTATCGTGCTGATTCTAAGTTGTCTATAACCGAACGCGAGTTTATGCGTCAGATAAAACCGTCGCATACTAACAATGTGAATGTAGAAAACAACGAGGACAGTAGAAATATCTTAAAGCGTTATCTTGCAAATGATTTCCACAATTCAAAACTCTCGCCATCGGCACTGAGCACTTATTTGGATTGTCCGCTCAAATTTTATTTTCAATACATTGCGCGGCTTACTCCCGAGGCTGAGGTGGAGGAGGATATTTCGCCCGCCGATTTTGGAACTATTCTCCACGCATCTGTGGAAACGCTTTACACTCAGATAAAAGGTGCCGACGGACTTATTACCGCACAAGCCCTCAATGTGTCGGAACCTATTGTAGAACAGCACATTCTCAATGCATACAATCAGAATTTTAAGCAGAAACTCAAAGACAAAGAGAGTCTTGAAGGTTTTCACAAGATATTTTTTGAGATTGTAAAACAGTATCTCGGAAGAATTATCGAGTACGACAAGAGTGTTGCGCCGTTTAAATTTCTTGCCGCCGAGCAAAACGCCTATTGCCCTATCGATGTTACTATCAACGGTTTACCCGAAAAAGTTTGGATTGGCGGCAAACTCGACCGCTTGGACATAGACCGCAACGGCAATCTCCGCATTGTAGACTACAAAACCGGCAACACAGCCAAGAAAATGAAATTCAACAACTTGGCAGACCTTTTCGACGATTCGCAAAAAATGCGGTGTCCAATTGCGTTCCAACTTTTGTTTTATTCTTACGTCTATATTCGCAAACATCCCGACTTGCGTCCCACGCCCGCAGTGTATGCCGTTAGAAACACTATTAGCGAAAAAGATACATATCTTTCTGCCGATTCTGTTCCTGTTAACGGCGTTAATATCAAGCAATTGACCGATGAATTTGCGGAACATCTGCAACAGTTGATCAATGAGATTTTTAACTGTGAAAAATTTGAACCAAAACCCAACGACTATTGCAAATATTGCGATTTTTGCGAACTTTGCAATGCTGAAAAATAAACAATGCTATGAAATATTTTGAAAACGCCCGCGAAGGTAAGAACCATTGGCTACTGTATGTGGCACTATTAGCAATCGGATATGTGGTTGCACAGATACCGAGTGTGGTATATATGCCTATTTTGTATGTCCGCAAGGCTATCAACGGTGAAATGCCCGGACTTCAAAACGGAGATTTTTCTGAGGCTATAAAAACTTCAATGAATATGCTTAACGACCTGCCCGGATTTGTGGTGCTGATGCTTTCGTTTGTTTTTTGGATTGGTGCTACTTGGCTGTTGTTCAAGCCGTTTCATAAGCGCGACCGTATAACTTTGATTTCTGGCGAAAAACGCTTTCGCCTTGGTCGTTTCTTCTTGGGTGTAGTAGGCTATTTTGTAATGATGGGCTTGGTAACGGTGGTTTCATTATTGATTTCTCCCGAAACTAATATTACTTTTCAGTTCGACGGTAGCAAATACATTGTATTTGTGATACTTGCCATTATTCTTGTGCCATTTCAAACAGGTTGCGAAGAGTTGATTTTTCGCGGCTATCTTATGCAAGGTTTGGGCCTTTGCACCAAAAGCAAGATTTGGGCTTTGGTAATTACATCTGTTACTTTTGGACTAATGCATAGTATTAATCCTGAGGTGTTTGAGTATGGATTTTTTAAGGCGATACCCGTGTTTATTTTTATGGGAGCAATGCTCGGATTCTTTACCGTTATCGACGACGGTATAGAATTTTCGTGGGGCATACACTTTATTAATAATTTTGTGGCGTTTACCATTTTTGGTAATGAAGGTAGCACCTTTGGAGCCTCGCCTCTGTTTGTACAAGGCAAAGAGGAGTTTTCTATTGCTATGTGGCTCACCCCGATATTGGTAACAGTAGTGATGTATGCCCTGTTACACAAGAAGTTAGGGTGGAATTTAAAAGATGCGTTTGATGCTAATGGATTGAAAAAAGAAGTGGTGGTGGAGACTGAAAATTAATACACCAAGCCAAACATCCACAACGGTATCCTATTTCTGTATCCTATTTCAGTATCGTCAACGGCGAGAAAACTATCGGCAATATCTTTGATTTGGTCAAAGGTCTTTTTCTTGCCGCCTACTTCAAAGAGGTATTTGTCGTTTAAAAGAAAGTCGCCGTTTTCGGGCATTTTTACATCGCTAACTACCGACGCCATACTCATAAAGAATGTTTCGCGTTCGTTGCCCTTGTCTACCGTGCTGCACAAGGCGTGCATTAGAGTGGTGTTGCTAAGAAAAATCTTGTCAGGTTTGCACAGGTGTTTGTAGTTCTTGGCTTTTTTTGTTAATAGCGTCAGAATCTGCGCTTTATCGAGTGAGTATAGCATTTTTAACCCAAGGTCGTTGTTGGTTTCAAGTTGTTTCCAAAGTATGCTCATATTGGGTACAAACGGCACTTGACTGCATATCAACATTAGTAACTTCTTGATTTTTTGGATAGTATCAAATGAAACTGTTTCTACCGCGGGTAAATCATTTTCGATAACCACAGTAACAACGGATTGTAAACGCGATTTCCAATCATCGCCTACCGCTTTGTAAAATGGATAGTAACCGTATGTAAGGTATTTCTCAAACGCTGCCGCTATCTTGGTTTTATTAACAATTTGCATTGCTGTATTAACGTGGGTTTCAAGAAGTTCAGGTAATGTTACGGCTGATATTTTTATGATATTTTCAAATTCTAAAAACTCACGAAACGACATTCCGTAGAGTGTGTACACTGTTTGTCGGCGCGAAAGGTCTACTTGCGAGTAGTCCATATTGAGAATTGAACTGCTTGTGTATACAATTTTCATATCGGGATAACTGTCGTAGATGTTTTTTAGGGTCAACGCCCAATTGGGATAGCGGTGAACTTCATCGAGATACAGTCGGTTTATGCCTCGTTGGTCTGCCCAATCCACAAGTTCCATAAGCGAGTGAGTTTGAAACCAAAGGTCGTCGAGCGAGGCATAGAGTGTGTCATCAATGTTTTTGTATGTGTCGATAATGTGTTGCAAAAGCAAAGTAGTTTTACCCACTCCACGTGCACCCTTTATGCCTATCATTCTAACATTCCAATTTATTTGTTTATAGAGGTAACGCTTGAATTTTGAAGGCACTTTTGCCATTCTGCGGCGATAATTATCTATAAGTGGTTGTATGTTAGTGTTTTCCATAACGATACTTGTTTAATGATTACCCCACAAAGATATATATTTGCATTTTAAAATGCAAATTTTTATCCAAAAAATACATTTCAAAATGTAAATTTCTTCCATTTTTTTACATTTCAAAATGTAAATTTATTGGGTATTTTTACATTTTGAAATGTAAAAATTATATCAAAAAATACATTTCTATCTGTAAAAATAAACTACCCAAAAAACTTTACCTTCCCAGCCACTTTAAATATCAAATCTCCTTGACATTCAACGGTTTCGCCATCGAGATTGATGTAGCCGCTGGTGCTGCCTTTGATGGTGATGGCAGAACATCTTACTATGTCGATGTATTTTGATTTGTGGGCACGTCCAAGCATTATGCCGGCGGCGGTGTAGGGTATGCGCCATAGGGGAGGACGGTGGACAATGGCAACGTCCAACAATCCATCGTCTAAAACGGCTTGCGGTGCTATCCTAAAATTATACCCGTATTGAGTTGAATTGCAGGCTGTTATCAAAAATGCCCGTTCTTTGCGCTCAATGCCATTATATAATAAGGTGTATTCGTCTTGTTGGTATTTAAAAAAACTGCCGAAACCTGCTTTAAAATATGTTTTAAAACCGCGACCGGGCATTTGTTCGTATTTGGCGGCCACCACCGAATCAAATCCTGTTCCGGCTATGCTTATAAAAAACTTATCATTTACGGTGCAGGTGTCGATGGTTTTAAAATCGGCTGTGTTTAAATGATTTACGGCATCTTCGGGTTTTAGCGGAATGTTTAATGTGCGAGCAAAACCATTGCCCGATCCGCAAGGTATCACAGCCAAAGCGGTTTCCGTTGCTACTAATTGCGAAGCGGTTTCGTTGATAGAGCCGTCGCCGCCTATGGCTGTTACAATATCGTAATTACCAACGGCTTGGCGGGCAATTTCTATGGCGTGTCCCGCATATTGGGTATAGCAAATTTCGGGCACGAACCGCTCTTTGTTTAAATTGAGGTCTATCAACTGCTCAATTTTTTTTTGCCGTCCAATGCCCGAAATTGGGTTTACTATAAATAGAATCTTTAATTTATTGTCCATTAATAATTTATATTATCTGTGGCTGCTGCCGGAATGACTACTTCCTGAATGGCTACTGCCACTATGAGAACTTCCAGAATGACTGCTTCCAGAATGGCTGCTTCCGCTGTGAGAACTTCCACTATGGCTGCTGCCACTGTGGCTTGAAGAACTTCCAGACCTTGTGCTACTTCCACTATGGCTGCTACCACTGTGGCTTGAAGAACTTCCAGAACGTGTGCTGCTTCCGCTGTGGCTCGATGAACTTCCGCTATGGCTTGAAGAACTTCCAGAACGGTTGTATGAACTTCCACTATGGCTTGAAGAACTTCCACTGTGGCTTGAAGAACTGCCTGAACGTGTGCTGCTTCCACTATGGCTCGAAGAACTTCCACTGTGGCTGCTACCCGAGTGGCTGCCGTTGCTGTATCCGTTTGAGCGGTTTGACGATCCGCTATGGCTGTTGGCACTGCCTGAATGGCTGCTTCCCGAATGGCTGTTGCTGTAACCGTTTGAACGATTGGTTGAACCCGAATGTGAATTGCGGTTTGATGTGCCCGAGTGCGAGTTGTAATGGTCGCTGCGGTTTACATTGTTGCTGCGGTTATAGTCGTTGCTGCGGTTTGAATACGAGTGGCTGCGTTGATACGACGGGCTGTAATGGCGGTTGTAGCCGTGGTAATAGTTGTAGCGGTTGGCGTTCCAACGGGCGTGATTGTAGGCGTAGCGGTCGTAGTAGCGCGGGGTGTAGTGATAATAGTGGTAAGTGGTATGATACACAGGACGATAGTAGTAATCGTAATGATAAACTGTGTGCACTGGACGGTATCCGTAATCGTGCCAAACAACCACTCCCGGACGGTAGTACGAATAGCGGTAGTAACTGTGCCTTACGCAGTTAGTGTAATAGCGGTGGTAAACCACGGGACGGTACCACGAATAGTAGAGCGGATGCCAATAATAAGGTGTGGCAGCCACGGTGATAATGGCGGCGGCGGCACCGATGGTAAACAATCCGTCGTAGTAGGTTTTGCGGATAACGGTCTTGGGGTGATGGAAACGTTTGATTCTCACCTCGTACGAGTCGTAAACATCGTCTTCGATTTCGTAAACGCCGGTGTTTTCGTAGCCGTCGTTGTCGTCGTACTCGTAATAGTCGCTTTGAGCACGGCCTGTAACAGCGAAAGCCGCCAAAAGCATTATTAAAAATAATTTCTTTATCATAGTCTTAAATTTTTATCGGGTTAGACATCTTTTAATCATTATATCGAAATGTTTGCTATAATTGTTGGCGAATAAAAATTAAAATGAATCCGCGTGATGCTAAAAAAAGTTAACGCGCATAATCCAAATGTCAAAAATAATGTTTTCCTTTGTAATCTGAAAATTTATTTACGAAAAAGATTAAAAAACAGTATACAGATGGCTGATTTTGTAACAAAACGGGCAGACGATTACTCAAAATGGTACACAGATTTGGTAATCAATGCCGACTTGGCGGAAAACTCCGCAGTTAGGGGCTGTATGGTAATCAAGCCCTACGGTTATTCTATTTGGGAAAAAATGCACGATGCTCTCGACGCTATGTTTAAGGCTACGGGTCACAAAAACGCTTATTTCCCCATTTTTATCCCAAAATCGTTTTTTAGCCGCGAGGCCGAACACGTAAAAGGCTTTGCCAAAGAGTGCGCTGTGGTAACTCACTACCGCTTAAAGAATTCCGATGACGGCAAAGACATTGTGGTAGATGAAAACGCAAAACTCGAAGAGGAACTTATCGTTCGTCCTACTTCCGAAACCATCATTTGGAACACCTACAAAAATTGGATCCGTTCTTACCGCGACCTCCCCATCCTCGTTAACCAATGGGCTAATGTGGTACGTTGGGAGATGCGCACACGTCTTTTCTTGCGCACCGCCGAATTCCTTTGGCAGGAGGGACACACCGCTCACGCCACCAAAGAGGAGGCTTTGGAAGAGGCCACACGTATGCTCAACGTTTACAGCGATTTTTGCGAAAACTTCCTCGCCATCCCTGTATTAAAAGGTGTGAAAACTCCCACCGAGCGTTTCGCAGGCGCGTTGGAGACTTTCTGTATCGAGGCTATGATGCAGGACGGAAAGGCTTTGCAGGCAGGCACATCGCACTTCCTCGGTCAAAATTTTGCCAAGGCTTTCGACGTTAAGTTCCTCAACAAGGAGGGCAAACAAGAAACCGTTTGGGCTACATCGTGGGGCGTTTCTACACGTCTTATGGGTGCGTTGATTATGACCCACAGCGACGACAACGGTCTTGTGCTTCCTCCCAAACTTGCTCCTATTCACGTGGTTATAGTTCCGATTTTCAAAAAAGCCGAAGACCTCGCCGCCATCAGCGAAAAAGTTGATCCCATAATCAAAGCGCTCAAAGCCAAAGGTTTGGAGGTAAAATTCGACGACAGCGACCAAAACAAACCCGGATGGAAGTTTGCTCAATACGAACTCCAAGGCATTCCCGTACGTCTTGCCATCGGTATGCGCGATGTTGAAAATGGCACAATTGAGGTTTTCCGCCGCGATACATTAGAAAAATCTTCGGTATCTATCAATGGCATTGAGGATTACATCGTAAAACTTTTGGACGATATTCAGAAAAATATGTTCCAAAAAGCCCTCAAATTCCGCGAGGAGCACACCTACAAGGCCGACACCTACGACGAGTTTAAGGCTCTTATCGAAAAAGGCGGCTTTGTATACGCACCTTGGGACGGCACCGAAGAAACCGAGGCACGCATCAAAGAGGAAACCAAAGCTACAATACGTTGCATTCCGTTAAACAACCCCTTGGAAGACGGTGTGGATATGATTTCTGGCAAGCCCTCAAAACAGCGCGTGGTTTTTGCCCGTTCGTATTAAAAAAAAGTTTAGGTATTAATACCTGAAAATAAAAATGTTAAAGAATTTTGTAAAAAAAGTTTCAAAAAAACAGCTGCAAAAG
>JAGCVU010000275.1 GCA_017962175.1 Bacteroidales bacterium
CCGAACTATCGGCTATCAGATTTTCGATGTCGGACTATATCAAGCAAGATTGGATGGAAAACCGTCCGCTCTATTCTGCGTGGAAGGTTTGAGAGTAGATAAATCGGGGCTACAATGTGCTTACTCCACCACCTTCACCTCTGTTCTTCGGTTTTTAGCGCGGTTTTCGGGGGTGTCGTTGGGGGCGGCGGGAGAGGATGAACCGTAGCCGCGGCTGGTAAGGCGGGCGGGGGCAATGCCTTTGGATATCAAGTAGGTAACTATGGAGTTGGCGCGGTTTTGACTCAAAAGACGGTTGTGCTGCTCAGAGCCGGTGTTGTCGGTGTGTCCGCCGATCTCTATCTTGATTTTCGGATTGTCGTTGAGGAATTTTATCAAGCGTCCCAACTCGTAGTCGGATTCGCGGCGAAGATTGTATTTGTCAGTTTCAAAGAAAATATTGTTGAGCACAATGGTGGTGCCAGTGGCGATTTTTTCGAGAGGAATATCAAGCGTGATTTTCTCCACTGTGCTATCTAAGTTTTTGAGACTAAAATTCTTAGAATCCATCATATAGCCATCCGACGAAACATTGAGTGCATAATCGTTGCCCATTGGTAGATATAATAAAATATTATTATATTTTGGTTCGGTAGATGCAGTTTGGAGAGTGTCGCCGGTGGAGATGTTAACCAACTGAAACTGCGATTTCAACGGATTGCCATTAGCCTTGTCGTAAACAGTGCCTTCTACAAAAATTGTTCGCGAGGGACGAATTTGCGGAGGCAGCGAAATTTCGTACAAATCAAGACTTCGATTTGCGGCTGTGTCGCGGTTTGAGGCTATTATGGCAGTGTTTCCAAGTACCGAAATTGCAAGTCGAGCCTCGTCGTAGCGGGTGTTGATTGGATAGCCGAGATTTACGGGCTCGCTCCATTCGCCATTATTCAAATGTGATACAAAAATATCTTGTCCGCCCATTCCCACACGGGCATCGGTGCAGAAATAAAGAGTGCGGTTATCGGCGTGAATAAAGGGCGAGGTTTCGTTGCCAGAGGTATTGATTTTAGATCCACAGTTGAATGGACCGTTCCAAGTGCCGTTGTCGTTGCGGGTGCAATACCAAATATCTTTGCCACCGAAACCACCTGTGCGATTGCTAACAAAATATAAGGTATTGTTGTCGGCTGAAAGGCAGGGCTGCGATTCCCAATAATCGGAATTTATGGGCGACGAAAACTTTTTTGGAAGTCCGAAATAAGGTGCTTGGTCAAGTTCCACATAATAAATATCGCAACAGCGAATCAAGCCGTCGGGACAAGTACAACTTGTATACAAAAGTTTTGATCCATCGGCAGTTATATATGGCGCACCCTCGTTGTTCATAGTGTTTACAGCCGCACCGATGCTTCTTGCTTGTTGCCACGGAAGAGTGTCGGCAGCACGATTGGTAATGTAAATATCTTCCTGAGTATAAGGCAATAAGGGATTATTTTTGGTTTGCGGCAACTCAATGGTGTAAACAAGCGTTTGTCCATTGGCAGAAAGCGCAGGAAAATAATCGTTGTAAACTGTATTTACCTTATTACCAAGATGTTTTGGGTTAATATCCAACGGATGCGAAAGAGCATAAATACGAAATTCGGCATTTGCCATATTTTTCGTCACGCGGTTTCGGTTTACCTCGGTAATGCGCGGCAATTGTAATACTTTTTTATAATAAACCAAAGCCGAATCGTTTTTATAATCAAAAAAGAATGCATCGCCAAGAGCAAGAATTGTGTTTTCGTCCTTAGGTTGCAGATTTAGAGCCTGTTTCAAAACAATTACCTCGTTGGCAAAATCCTTGCGTTTGTGGGCAATGTCGGCTTTGAGCCAAAGAGCCTCCAAAAATTTGGCATCCAACTTCAAAGCCTTGTCGGCAAGTTCGTTGGCAGCATCAAGTTCCTCAGCCTGATAGCGACTCATAGCCTGCTCAAATGTCTGGACGGCCTTTTTGTTTGACGACGTGTACTGCGCGGAGGCTGGAATGGCGGCAAATAGTGCCGATATTAGCAAGGTGATATATATTAAGCGTTGCATATTTTTCAATTTTAAACTAACTTGTTATACTAAATGCAATATTACAAAAAATGTTTGCTATTCAAGAAAAAATAAGATAAGATTTATCGCAGACCCATAAAAAAAGACCGTCGAAAAAAGGTGTTTTCTCGGCGGCCGTTTTATTATTTCAATCTGTCTGTGTGTCAAGACTAAATACGATAAACTTCTACAAAGAACGGACTAGACGAACAGAGTAAGCGCCGTAACTGCTGAGGTGGCACGCGTATATGTAGCACGAGTTGAAGCCAAATGTGTACCCGCTCGTTGACGATGTCCAATAGTCGCCGGTGCTCCTAACATCTTGTATATGCGTGCCGTAGCGAAGACCCGCAGCAGGAAGAAACACTGCACCTGCGGATTCCATCTTCTGCCAATCCGTTGCAGAATACTTATTTTTCATCCCGTAAAATATCTGACCATATTCGTCTTCATACACACCTCTACGGAACGAAAGACCGTCGGGCGACTCCCAATCGTCGGGGAGCAATATTAATCCCTGCACTTCGGCAACCTCAGCCACAGCATATTTGTCTGATGCATTTTCGCGACCTTCTATGATATATTGCCATTCGTCGTAGGTAAGTGTCTGCCATACATTTCCATCATTTATCTTTGTGCCCCATTCAGTGAAGGGAACATTGATATAATCTTTACTCTCTTCACTTGCAAGAGTAGGATTGTCGCTTGTAGCCCAACCAAAGAGATCGATGTAGCCGTTATAATCGTCGGAGATGTTGTCATTGTCTTTTCCGATGCAGTCGTACTGCAATGGGGCAAAACGCCATTCTTTGTTTTTGCAATGGTATTGCAAATTGCCCGGGGAGAAATAGACTTGCTTGGTTTCGGAAACGGAGAACGCCTTGGGTTCGTACACATTTTTGCTACCGCACGATGATATGGCAAGCACCGAGAGAGCAAACAACGAATAATACAGAAGTTTTTTCATTTTCAAATATATTTTAATTAGTTAATAAAAAAATCCCCTGCGGACTATTCATAAAGAATAACCCACAGGGGAACGATAATTATCAAGTATATAATGAATAAGGGAAAGGCGTTTTACCCCCCCCTATAAAATTTTATCAGATTATTATAGAAGTTTATCATAATTTATAATATAAAATTTTCGTAACTCTTTGTTTACACTTTACAAATATAAACAAAAATCTGATAAAATGAAAAAAAAATCCTCAATATTCCATCACCTCGTTTATCGTTTTGCCAGAGCAATAATCTGGGGCGCAGATGCTTAGAAGCGTGGCGAGTGTTGGGGTGATGTCGGTGATGCTGATGCGGCGGTTGACGGTTTTGCGGCGGATATTTTTACCAAAGAATACCAATGGCACGTGAGTATCGTGGTTGTAAGGCGAATTTTGCGCCGAAACGGAATAATCCTGTGATGTTTCAGTAACCTCTTGCCATCCCGGAGCAAAGTTGAGAACAATGTCGCCCGACTTGTCGCTGCAAAACGAGTTTTGAGCCTGCTGCCAAATACCGCTTGTGTAATTGCTTGTAAGAAACGACGATGCGGGCATAGCATTGTCGATACCCGAAAACTCCATCATCAATTGCGCCGCCATATTCTGCACTTCCGACAGTTTGAGTTTTTTGCTCTCTATCACGGTCTGATTCAGGTAGATATTGCGGCGATGATAACGGTCGATCCATTTTGCCTGTCCGTAAAGCGCACTCAGATAAGAATTTAGCACAGCCACATTGCTGTTGCAGTTGATCTGGTTGCCGGGGATTCCTATTTCGTTGAGAAACGTGGGGCAATCTGACGAGCCACGGTCAGCGGTGAGAAACACCACATAATCGTCGTGACCAATGTACTTGTCGAGTTTTTCAAGCACTTTGGCAATCTCGGTGTCCAAACGCAGATACACATCCTCCAACTCAATGGAACGTATGCCATAAGCGTCGCTCACGTATCCCGGCACGGCGTAATTAATCAAAAGAAGGTCGGGGAACTCGTCGCCACCAAGATTCTCGCTTTCAATGGCTTGAAGGGCAAACTCAGTGGTAAGGCTGTTGCCGTGAGGGGTGTAACGCATCACGGCGTAACCCATATTCTGTTTCAACTTGTCGAGGTTGTAGGGGAACGTGGTCTGTCCGCCCACGCCAATCTCGTAGACACTGTTGTCGGGCAGACTCTCGATATACTGCTTGATGCTTTTGATGGTGTACCAACCCTTGTAGATATATTCGTCGCAGAGGTGCTTGTTGTTGAAATCATTCACCCATTGCGGCAAAACTCCTGTGTAATAGGAGTTTGTGATAAAATTTCCGGTGCTGTCGTCGAGCCAATAAACACCATCGGCAAGACGTCCGGCAGAGAGAATTGCGCTACGATGGTTTAGCGACACGGATATCACCTTTGAGCGTTTGAAAGTGGCAAGTTTCATCTCGTCGCCAAGGGTTGTGCCGCGCAGTTGCAGTGGAGACGACGCTCCTGTGCTGCTCGAACCACCTATGGCAGTGTAGTTTTTGTCGCCGACAGCGGTCTGCACCTTGCGTTCAAGACGCTGATACCACGAGTTGGCAATAATTCCGTGGCTGCAAGGGTTGGCGCCGGTGTAGATAGTGGCAAAACCGGGAGCCGACTCGGTTACTAGATATTCGTAATGGGCGTTGGTACAGTTAGTTCCACTGCTGATAAGGCGCTTAAAACCGTTTTCGCCCATATGGCGTCCATAGCGATAAAGGCAGTCGTAACGCATTTGGTCAATTACTATGCCTACAACGATACGCGGTTCTTTTTGCAATTGCGCCGATGATGACACCGACAAAAATAAGTTCAGGAGAAGGATAATAAAAAAACTTTTAGATAACATTTTTGGGGTTATTACGTGTTAGAATCTTCGGTTTAAAAGATAAATTTTGAATCAAACTATCGAAAAACTTATCCTCTTGCCAAGACTATGGAAAATATTCAATAGCGACGACAACTGAATATCAAGGTTGCCGTTCTCTATTTTGGAAATAACGCTTTTTTCAGTTCCCAATTTAAGGGCAAATTCTTCCTGCGAAAGGCCTGCCGAAGCACGTTCGTCTTTGAGACATTCTGCCAAGCAATACATCTCAGCATCAGACTCAAATTTTTCGCGTGCAGGTTCGCCACGTTTGCCATACTCGATTTCTAGTAGTTGTTCAAAATCGGTACATTCCATAAGTTTTTCGCGTTGTTTCTCAGTTAATTCTGCCATTTCTTTTATCGTTAAAGTAATCGTCCATTATTCTTTTAGCACGTTGTATCTCATCAGTGGGTGTCTTCTGAGTCTTCTTTTGAAACCCATTAAATAATACGATAATAGAGCCGTTATCGTTGCAGCAAAAAATTCTAAAAATATTGCTTTCAAACTCTACCCTAATTTCGTACAAACCGTTGACTCCTTCAATTTTTTTTAAAAACCTTGTGGGGACAATCTTTTGGGTTTCAACAATTTTGAGTGTATATTGAATCTTCAAACGCTCCTTTTCGGTGCGTTGGAGATAAAAATCCATAAAAAAATTCTTATACCATTTTATCTCTCTGATTCTATCCATTTCCTTTTATGTTATTTGACACAAATGTAACAATTATTGATGATTTATCAATACTCTTTGTCAAAAAAAACAATATTTCTTTGATACTCTTCCCTAATTGTGCAAGCGGCACTTGCACAAATTGATACCTTTCTTTTGATACTACATTAGAGAAATAATATACTGAATAATACCTGCCGCGCCACCGAGGGCAGCACCAACGGCAATAAGTTTCCACTCGTCTTGCTCAAATGCGGGACGGAGAAAACCGATGAACTTTTTGGGTGGAAGGTTTGCCATCTTGTCGCCGATAGTGTTTTGAATATCAAGGGCTTTTTCGGCGTAGGGGAACACCGCACGAATGTAAAGCGGCATCTCGCACATAAGTTCAAATAGAGCCACGCTTTTGATTTCGCGGATTTTTTCGTCGGGCATAAGAATGCGGACAGGCGCAGGCATACGCTCCATCACACGGTCTACGGCGGTTGAAATCTCGCGTCCGAGTATCTCTTTGATTTGCGGATTGTCTTTGCGGAAAATTGTGTCGAACAGGTTGTCGATGGTGAGAATCCTTTCGGAAATAATCTGCGCATAGCGGAACGCCTCCTCTTTCTGACGTTTTAGGAAAAGTCCCCACAGCACAAACGGACCAATCTGAATAGGTTCGGCGGGTTCAAATATCAACTTGATAGCCAGATAGTTGGTGATATATCCGATAAAAATTCCATAAAGCAAGAACATCAGCCAATGCGAGGTGTAAGCCATCGTAAATATCTGACCTATACCGAAAAACGCACCAAGAAACAATCCCGACGTTTCGATAAACCTGAACTGTTTTCCTCCAAGGTCGAGAAAAATCTTGTTAATCAGGGTTTTGTCTTGTTTTAAGGTGTCGATGGTGATTTTTTTAAGGTCGATAATGGAATCCACATTGTCTTTGATGCTCTGCATTGAGTTTTGCACGGCTGACGGCATAGCGGTTTCTATCACCTGCGATACTGTGGACTTGATTTTTGCCCCCGAGAGACTCCACACCAAAGGAAGTCGCGACTGCATCACCTTGGATGTAATCTTGCCGCAAAGTTTGTTGAGGTCGCCGCTGCAAATTTCGGTAACTTTTTGAGTGTCAATACGAGCAAACACTTCCGAAGTTTTAAAAAGGTCGCGAGTAAGAAGGTCGACAGATTTTTCTGCCATCTGAGTGGTTTTAGAAGGGATAATGCCCTGCCAACCAAAGGGACGGATGCCAAAATAGTCGATGGGATAGAATGTCATTTTTACGGCTAACACATTGGTAATCCAACCGATAAGTCCGCTGATAACGGGCATCAGTATGTAGACGTAATTTTGATATATAAAATCCCAAAACATAACTGTA
>JAGCVU010000276.1 GCA_017962175.1 Bacteroidales bacterium
GGAGTGCTGATGCTTTACAACACAGGCAATTACGCCAATCGAAAGTGCGTCAACCCGATACTTTATTATAATGATGTTAAGCCGTTTTTGAGGCATTTGAAAAAATATCCGCTAACAATGTGCGTGGCGTTTCCAAATTTTAAATGGCAGATTCTTTTCAAAAAAGGAAAATACAGCAACATATTATATAGTGAGAATCTCGACGACACGCTCAATTTTGCCCGAATCGACTCCGCCACATATTTTGTGCAAAACGCCCGCGACATTCCTATGTATATCGGCAACGAGGCTTTTAACGTAATGCTACACTATGGCGACACAATATTTGTGCGCAAAGCAGAGTTTTCTGAAATAGAAAAGGTGAGGGCGGCGGTAAACGATATCCGTCCCGAAATACTCTCGCAAACAATAATTTACGACTTAAATAGCAATAATATCAACAATATCAACTACCAACAATATGAAAAAATTTTTAGCGGCTCTATTGCTGCTGACCGCGCTAATCAGCAGTAAATCGTATGCCTGCATCGCGGAGCAGACTATCAACTTTTATATGTACAAGGTGCTCGACACCAAGGCTTCGGCGCATTTGTTCGACGATTTTTGGCGCAATTATGTCGGTCCCGAAATGAGCGAATTGTCTATCGACGGACTATTGTGGATTACTCCCGACGAACTTAAAGAACAGTTCCAGACCGGCGAGGGACACAACGACATTGTTCGCGCAGCCATTGCCAAAAACGACAAGGCTATGCAAGATTACCTCTTAGACCTCATCACCTACCACAATCTCAACAGCAATTTTTACAACGCTTGGGACTATCCTTCGGAAGATGAGATTGCCGCTCGCAAACAAGCACTTGCCAACCTCCGCACCAAAGCCGAAAATTACAACGGCGCACTCAAAGAGCGTTACAACCTTATGGCTATGCGCTGTATGTTTCAACTTGAAAAATATGCCGACGTAGAAAAGTTCTGGACATCAACAGGTTCTAAAACCTCCGACAAAGACATCCGTCAAACTATGCTCTCGCTCTTTGCCGGCGCACTCTACCGTCAAAAAAAGATGGAGTCGGCTTTGCAAATTTTTGCCCAATTGGGCGATATTCAAAGTCTGAAATTCTGCCTCAACGACAAACGCAACTACCAAGGTATCAAAGAGATTTACGAAAAAGACCACGACAATACATCGTTGCCGTTTATGATTCAGGATTATGTTAATATGACCCAAGAAACCTTAGACGGCGAATCGGGATTGCCACACCCCTCGGATTTTTACGAGGTAAAAACCAGCGAAGCAAAACAGTTTGCCGACTTTGCCAACAAGGTAGCCGACACCAAAGCCTCCAACGCTCCCTGCATGTGGAAAACCGCCGCTGCAATGATTCACTACCTTCTCGGCGACTATGCCGCCGCTCAAAAAGAGATTGCCGCTGCCGTTAACCTTGGCGGCACTCAAATGATGAAAGACAACGCCCGCGCTATCCAATTTCTCGTTTACACCAAAAACCGCAAGTACACCGCCGCCGAAGCCACCAAATATATGACCGAAATCAAATGGCTGCAATCTATGGCGGAAAAAGAATCGCATTTTAGCCGCGCTGCACAACGCATTATTTATCAAAACATTCAAGGGGCTAACAAGGAAAGCAACAAAAATTTCACACTTTTGATTGTTTCTGCCGCCGATATGTTCCATCTCAACTACTTCTCCGACGAGATTCTTTACAACATGACAGGTGCCGAAGCCGAAAGTTTCTACAATTATGCATTCAACAACAAGAAGTTAGACGTTTTTGAAAAATACCTTCTCAACATAGTTCAAACCGCCAAAGGACGCACTTTTGGTAGCAAAGATTTTTACTTAGACCAAGTGGGAACCAAATACCTCAGCGAACACAATCTTGCCAAGGCTGAACAGTGGCTCTCGAAGGTTAGCATCGATTTTATGCGCAAAAAAGGCATTGCTCCCTTTATGGTACTGCGCAACTACAATGTTGAGCCGTGGTACAATGCTCAGGAAGTTACTTATCAGCAAGAGTTTAGCGACGAAATTCCCGGCCGCCTCAACGAAAACCAGCGTCTGAAATTTGCCAAAGACCTTGCCCTCACCGAAACTCAATACAACAACGCTTCGGGTGCAAAACGTATGGAACTGGCTTACAACCTTGCAGTTATGTATATTCAAGCATCGCAGCACGGCAACTGTTGGTATTTGACTCACGACGGATGGTCGCTCTACGGCGTTGCCACTCGCAGCAACGAATTTGACTACGAAAAACGTGCAGTGGAACTCTTACAAGAGGCTTCTGAATCAAAAGACAACGAGGTAAAAAGCAACGCACTCTTTGGTCTCTTGTGGATACCCCGCCAGAGCCTCAGCCATTGGAACGAAGAAGAATTCAAAACCAAAGAAATCAATTCTGCCCTTGCACAAATTGCAGTATTTATCGAAAACGTTGGCTCTACCGACGCTATGGAAAACTGCGATGTGATTATGGAATACATTAGAGGTCAAGTAGGTGGCGATTATTAATCATTCATAAATCACCCTTATTGATAAACTATTATGCCGCAAGTGTGCTAACAAATCTCAATTGTTAGTATCTTTGCGGCATAATTCATTTAAATAGTTTTATTATGATACTAAACGAACAAATCAAAGCCATAGCCGAAAGGCTCACTGGTTTGCGCGAGGTGTTAGAACTCTCGCTCGAGGACGTATCGTCCAAAACCGGCATACC
>JAGCVU010000277.1 GCA_017962175.1 Bacteroidales bacterium
CAGGCAACGGCGAACCAACCATTCATCCCGATTTTGCCGGAATTATAGATGACGTTATCAACCTTCGCTCTCGGTTTTATCCTAATGCCAAGGTTTCGGTGCTGAGCAATGCCACAATGATTAATAATCAACAAGTTGTGGACGCTCTTAAAAAGGTGGATATGAATATTCTAAAACTTGATTCTGCCCTTGACGCTACTGTAAAGGCTGTTAACCGACCCACCGCACATTATACTGTAAGCGATACTGTCAACCTTTTGAAACAGTTTGACAGCAAGTTTATTTTGCAGACAATGTTTTTTGAAGGCGATGTCAACGGCTTGCATATCAACAATATGGCAGAAAATGAATTGTCGGCGTGGTTAAAAATTGTGGACGAGTTGAGGCCTCAGCAGGTGATGATTTACACCATCGACCGCGACACTCCCGAAAAAACTCTCCGCAAGGCCACTCACCAAGAACTTGAAAATATCAAAAACAAAATATCGGAACTTGGCGTCAACGTTCAAGTTTCGGAGTAATAATTCTAAAATTTTATAATTATGAAAAGTATCAAATTATTAGCAATCATTTTGAGCGTACTGATGTTTCAGTCGTGCATTATTACGCAAGAGTACACTATCCATAACGATATGTCGGGTAGCCAGTACACCGAAATCGATTACAGCGCCGTGGGAGCAATCCTTGGAGAAACCGCCGATTCGCTTACTCATCAGGTAGATAGCATTTTTAACGAGGCGTTTACAGGTAATGCCTCAAAAGAAGGCCTCTCTAACTATAAATATGGCAACAAAGACGGTAAGTACTTCATTTCCTTTGACTTTGCTAATGCCGAAAACACGGAAATAGGCGTTCAATTCTCTAAAAACGGCAACAAAATTTCGGTTAATTTCGACAAAATGAAAGAGTTGTTTGATTCGATGAACGAAAAAGAGAGTGTAGACAATTCTGGAATGGATATGTCGGCAATGTTTCAGTACACCGCCATTTTTAATTTCGACAAAAAAGTGGCTTCGGTAACGGGTGTGGACGCTGAAATCACTGGCAAAAAAACAGTGAAAGTGCCGATTAAAATCAACTCGTTCCCCAAAGGCGACGTGATTATAACGCTGAAATAGTGCAGTTTTTCAGTCGTTTTGTTGGGCGTAATATCTTGGTAAGTCCGCTCGATTGGGGGCTCGGACACGCGGCTCGTATGGTGCCCGTGGTGAGGTTTCTCAGTAAAAATAACTGCGTAACGGTGGTTTGCGGACCAAATGCAAGGGAATTTCTTAATGCAGAACTTCCTAATATTGAGATAATTACCATCAACGACCGTCCTATACGCTATCCTGCTCATAGGATAACAATTTTTACAATGCTCTCGTGGCTGCCCGTGCTTATGGTAAATGCCATTCGGGAGCATTTTTTTGTAAAGCGTATTATCAAAAAAAAAGGTATCGACACCATAATCTCCGACAATCGTTACGGATTGATTTTTAGGCATTTAGAGTGCTATTTTGTAACTCATCAGGTTTACCCGAAACTGCCTAATGGTTTTGGTGCGTTAGAAAAGATTATTGGAGCATTGCATCGCCTTTATTTACAGCGGTTTACCAAATGCTTGATACCCGATTTTGAAACAGGATTTTCGCTTTCGGGCAGTTTAGCCGCCGACAGGGTAGGGGATAACCCAAAATTTGTAAAGGTGGGTATTCTTTCACGATTTTGTAATTATCCGCAAAATAATGATAAAATATATGATTTACTGATACTTATTTCGGGTCAAGAAAGTCAGCGCACCATTTTTGAGCGTTATCTTTTAAACTATATCAAAGATTCCAACAAGCGCATTCTTTTTGTGCGTGGCGTACCCGAAAACACCCCTCCGTTGAGTCCTTTTAATAATGTGGTTTTTAAAAATATGCTCACCTCCGATGATTTGGCTGCCGCAATAACTTCCTCAAAATTAGTAATTTGCCGTTCGGGTTATAGCACCATTCTCGACCTTGTGGCTCTCAATGCCTCCGCCATTCTTATTCCCACCCCGGGACAAACCGAACAGGAGTATCTTGCACGGCATCTTGACGGATGGGGCGGATTTAAATCTTCGCTGCAATGATTGACAAACCGCCGTTTTTATTACCTTTGCACCGCAAAAACATTTAGAACCGATGGGAAAAAACTTATTTATTGCCGAGAAACCAAGTGTGGCTCAGGAGTTTGCAAAGGCTCTGAAAGATACCTTCAACCGTTACAACGGATATTGGGAGGGCGGTGCCAATGTGGTTACTTGGTGCGTGGGTCACCTTGTTACTATGAGTTACCCCGAAATCTACGACCCTAATCTAAAACGTTGGCAGATAGATACTTTACCTTTTATTCCTAAACAATTTCTTTATGAGATTATTCCGTCGGTGCAAAAACAGTTTGATATTGTAAAACAGCAACTTACACGCGCCGACATAGATTGTATTTATGTCTGTACCGACTCGGGACGCGAGGGTGAATATATCTATCGTCTTGTAGATCAGATGGCTAACGTGCCAGCCGATAAAATTCGTCGCCGTGTTTGGATCGATTCGCAAACCGAGGAGGAGATTCTTCGCGGCATTAAGGAGGCAAAAACTTGGGATGCTTACGATGCGCTTTCCGATTCGGCGTATCTTCGTGCTCAGGAAGATTATCTTATGGGTATAAATTTTTCGCGTATACTTACCATCAAGTATGGTAATACTCTCAAAAATCACCTCAAAGCCGACAAAAACGTGGTGATTGCCGTGGGTCGCGTTATGACCTGCGTGCTTGGTATGGTGGTGCGCCGCGAACGTGAAATACGCAAGTTTGTAAAAACGCCATATTACAGAATTACAGGCACTTTTAGCAAAGATGGAGGTTCTATC
>JAGCVU010000278.1 GCA_017962175.1 Bacteroidales bacterium
GCCTGCGTTAACAGCCTTGGTGATGGTTTGTGTGGATGGTGCGTTGGGTTCGCGGATTTCTACCACAAGGTTCATCACCGACTTGTGACTGCCCGAAGTGGCTGTGATTTCAAACGTTGCAAAGCCTTTGTCGGAGAGGGTTTCAAGATCGAATGTGGGCATCTGCTCGCCTTTTTCGGTGAATGTCAATGTCTTAGTAGATTCGGTGGCCTTCAAACCTTTGTATGTTTTGATTGACACATTAACATTCTTGATAGAGTTGTCGCCGGTGAAAACCGAAACGGGGAGTTTGAATTTTTCGTTGGGACCAAGCACGCGGGGGGCGGTGGCAAACACCATTAGAGGCTTGGTTACGGTTGAAGTTTTTTCGGCGTTGCCAAATGCCTTGCCGTTGCCTGCCACTACCATTGTGCGAACCGAACCAAAATATTTGGGCAATTTAACGGTGTGGGTTTTAGAGCCTCCGCTGATGGTAAACGGTCCTAAGAAAATTGCAACAGATTGTAAATTGTTGGCTTTCTTGGGGTTGAGCATTTGATTTGATTCGTCGCCCCCCACACTGAAAATTCTTTCAATTTTGCCGCCGTAAGCGCCTATCACATTGTCGAATATGTCCCAAGTTTTAACTCCGAGAGCCTCACGGGCATAAAAAGCGTCCCACGGATTAGGAGTTTTGAATCGGGTAAGGTCGAGCAAACCATCGTCTACCACGGCAAGTGTGTAAGTCATTGGTTTATTGTCTTGTTCCGAAACTGTTATCTTAACATCTGTTTCAGCCTCCAAATTATCCGACATTGTGATAACGGGTTTTAGTTTGGTGGCGGGATTCTCGATGTTGATGGGCAAAACGCCATACATACGAATAGGCATATCGTTGATAGTCTGCGAGTGAGGCTGAACGATTGTTACAAAAGCGTACACACCCGGCTCCATATTTTCCTGAGCGGTAAATGAGTATTGGGTTTCGCCTTTTTGAGTGTTGATCCATTCGCTCGAAATGGTTTTGGTGCCGCTTTCGATGCTTACGAGAGCGCGTCCGTTTTCGGGAGTGGGAATGGTAAGTTTAACTGTTTCGCCAATGTTGTATTTAGCCTTGTCGGTGGTAAGTAGCACTGTTGTAGCGCCTTGACCCTTCTGAGGATTACGTCCGCGCGATTCGGGCCAATCCATATAGAATACCCTTGTGGTACTTACGCCAGTGTTTACATCGGTGAGTTTCACCTTGTAACGTCCCCATTCGGGATAGTTTACGCGGATAGAGAAATTACCCTTGCCGGTGATGAATTTGGTTTCGGTTTTTAATAAGGTGTCGTAGTTTTCAGACTGATAGTTACCGTCTTCCCACCACCAACTCCAACGCATTTTGTAAAATTTCATCTCAATTTTGTGAGCCTTTTCCAACGCCTTTCCATTCGCGTCAACCACAGCCACAGCCATGGTTTGGTCGGCATCGGTTTCCACAGTGCCGTCTTTTTCGTTTTCGAGGCAAACACCCACGTAACTATCGTAGGGACGGCATTTTACAGTTACTTCATCGGTTGAGAAATTACCTCCGTTTTCAAACACGCGTGTAGTAAACACTGCCTTAAACTGCGAAGGAGCGTTTTCGTTGTAATCCATTTCGGGCTCAAAAGATACGCTTCCGTTTTGGTCGAGATTGCCCTCGTAGACAGTTGTGGGCTCGTAATCAAGTTCGTAATTATCATTATCAAAGGTGTAACCCTTCCAATTGTCGAAAGTGAGCGGCATATATTTGGCAGAATATTCCGACACCACTTTTAAACCCTTAGCCGATGCTCCGTGAAGCCAACGAGAGTTGATTGTGATACGGTTGCCCGATTTGGTGAGGGGGTCTTTGTTGAACTTAACGTCGATTTTTAGGCGGTTTGGCTTAACGGTTTCAATGCGTACATTTTTGTCAAAACGAGCATCGCCGCAAGTTACCGAAGCCTCGTAGATACCTGTGCGGGCATCGGGCTGCGTAGCAAAATCTATTACATAAAAATTTTGAGGATTTTTGGTAAGAGTGCGTTTTTCGATAATCTGATAATCAGGATTTTTAACTTGGAAAACAATCGGATGTCCCTCAGGAACAGCAAATTCGGGGTCTTCTTTGATAACGCAGGTGAGGTGCACAGTGTCGCCGGGACGCCATACGCCGCGTTCGCCATAAATGTAGCCTTTGAGACCGTCCGCCATACGAGTTCCAGAAACATCAAACCTACTGAGCGACAACGAACTACCATCGTTGAGCGAGATATAAGCGCGGTCTTTGCCGTTTTTGGCAATGGCAAAATATGCGTTTTTGATTTCAGAAAAATCAGCCTCGCCGCTCTTGTTGGTAGATTTGGTGGCAAGTACCTGTTGCTGATAGCCGTAAATTTCTACCTTTGCGCCCGAAACAGGTTTTGCACTCTTCAAATCTGTTACATAAACCTTTACATTGTTTTTAAGGTCTTTTTTGCAAATAATGCCAATGTTTGACGCAAGAATATTTTGCGAAATATAGCGGTCGGGATTGTAGTAAGCCTTGTAGCAGGGGTCGTCTTCGTGATCCCAACGGCTGCCCTCGCCACTATTGCAATAGTCCCAATCCGACTCGTATTCATCGGGACTCCATTTAACGTCTTTGAGAGCAAGGTCTTTTTCGTCGTCAACGGGGTCAACATCGTCGCACGAATCACAAACAGCAAGATGACTTTTGCGGAAACTGATTTTTATGCTGTAAATAGCGCCGCGTTCTGCCTGAATAAGTTTCGATAAATCAAGACTATAACGTTTCCACGATGAAAGATCTTCGTTGGCATTGGCAAGGTGAATGGTGCTGCGATAAACCGGCACACCAACGCTTTTGAGGTTGTAAGTATATGTGTTATTGAGACTTCCGTTTTTAATAAATTCCAAAATATTTTGTTCCAACACCTTAACAATAGTAACGTCAACGGCTTTGAGGTTAACCGCCTCAAAAGGATAGATAAGTCCGTTGTCGCTGTCGGGCAGGATAACGCCGTTTCTAACAGTGCGGATTTCCGGGTCGGGTGCGGTAAACTCTATTTTAAACACCTTTTCGTCGCTGTATTTGGTGTTGAGAATGTTTTGAATACCAGAGAAAACCGACAGTTTAGCCACGCCCTTAACATTGTTGTCGGGGAAAAGGATAATGCTGTTGCCCTCGCACTTGGTTTTGCACGATATTACACCGTCGTCGTTGGTAAGTTGCACAAGTCCGTCGAGATTTTGTTTCTCTTTAAGCGGGTCGCTAAATGTGAGTTCCACACGCTGTTCTGCACCTTTTACCACATCTAACTTGGTAATTTTAAACACGTTAAGCGGTTGAATCTCTGACTTTACCTCGCCTTCGGATTTGGAGTTGATTTCGTTGCCATTGTATTTAATAACAAGGTGTCCGAGGGTTTCGGTGCGTTCAATATTGTCGATAGAAAAAAGGAACGCGTTACCATCACGGTCGGTTAACCAATTGATATCTACCTTGTTGCCATTAAGAAACGCCGAAACGCATTTTTTGATACTTTCGGGATTTTCGGTGTCGGAGGTTTTTACTGTACCGTTTACCTTAATGGTTTTGAGAGTTTTGCGGTCGGTGGTAACCTGCTCATCGATTTGCACTTTGAGGTTTTGTTCCACCACCGAAAAACCAAAAATAAAGTTTTTGAGATGGTCTTTGACGTTGGCGATACGGTCGAGTTTGAGGATACCGATATAATCCTCACCGCTCTCCAAAGGTTGCGACGGAGTAAACTCGATAGTACGGCTGTCAATTTTTTTGCAAGTACCTGACACATCGGGCGAAAACTCAAACACATCGGCATTGACTTCGCCCTCCGAAAGATTGCTTGCAAAGTCTTCGGCAAGACGGATTTTGATAGAGGAGTGTTTGCTGAGCATACCGTCGGTGTAGGCGGAAACATACTCGGCAAATTCGGGATTGTCGCAGTTGATAGCGACCGATCTTTTCAGTAGCGCCTTTGTAGCCCCCGCAATCGGAATCACAGCCACAAGTATCGCCACAATAAGCCAAACAGTTGTTTTTTTCATAGGTGGAGATGTTTTAAAACCGTTATTTATTTTTTACAAA
>JAGCVU010000279.1 GCA_017962175.1 Bacteroidales bacterium
AAGTTCGTGGCTAAGGGTTCTCTGCCTCGCTCCGAAGGCAAGGCGGTGAGAGTCAAAGATTTAAGAAAGAAGTTTTAGTTGTTTTCATAAGAAAGGCGGTGCATATTTTTATGCGCCGTTTTTTTTTGCAAAAAAAATTAAAAAAAATTGCAAAAATCGATTTGCCGTTCCAAAAAATATCTTAAATTGCCGATGCAAATTAATTAAGTTTTTAACACTAATATTTTTACCTATTATGGAAGGATTAAAAGTAGACGGTCGCATGAAAGTGAAGACCTTAAAAGAAAATTTTAAAAAGTTTTTCGGTTATACCTTGAGAGTTTACAACACTCAGAACCATTTTGTTGATGAGGATCTGCTATTGGCTAACGTTCGTCAGGACGATGACAAGAAGACCGGCGAGTTCTCAATCAATCCCGAATGGAGAATCGACGAGTTTGAAAAAGAGTTTATGGATATGTTCGCTATCAAAGTTCAGGTAGCCACAGCCGACGACTCAGCCCTTGCCGACAACGCTCTCAAAGTTATCTCTGGCAAATCGCTCAAGGTTGACGGAAGAATGAAGGTTAAAACTGTTCGCGAGGCTTTCAAAGAGACTTACGGATTCTGCCTTAAAGTTTACAACACTCAGAATCACTTTGTTGACGACGACGCTCTCATTTCTGCTGTTCGCCATACCGACGACATCGACAGATCTGGTGAAATATCAATCAATCCCGAATGGACTATCGACGAGTTTGAAAAGAAGATTATGGAAACCTACGGCGTAAAAGTTCAGGTTTACACTCCCGACGAGTCGAAACTTGCCGACAACAACATCAAGCTCTTCTGGGGCAACAACTAAGATTATTATTTGACTTTTTTTTATTTCCCGCATATCTGTTTAATGGCAGATATGCGGTTTTTTTATAGTGATATTTTCCAAACAGAGCCTCCAATCTGTACCACATAGATGCCGCCCCGCAGCGATGCGCTGAAACGCGACGAATTGCACTCTGCCGTTTTTATCAAACGTCCCGAAAGGTCGTAGATGTTTATTTTGCGACCCTCGGCATTTTCTACATAGAGAGTTTTTTCGTATCCCCAAACTTTTACGCCATTGGCGTCGACTGTAGACACTGGTGTCGGGTTGGGAATCAACTGTATAATGTATGAAAAGTCAAGGTCGTATATTTTGCCGTTTACAGTGGCTTTGCCGGCTGTGTTCATGTCAGGTTCTGTGAGCGTAACATTAGCTGCCGACAAGTTAAATGTATCTTTCTTGCCAACGCCGTAGAGCATGATGAGGTAGCCTGTGTTTTGCAATGTGTTGCCGGTGAAATATGCTTTCTTATATCCGTCGATTTTTATTTCTACCACAAATGTCTTTTTGGTTAGCTCTTCAAAGGTGGTGAGGCTTGGTAGTGTGAGCTCTGCCATCGTAGACACTGTCTCGGTTTTGCCCGGAGTCCAATATTTGTCATCGAAATTAATTGCGAAATCAGTTGACGCACCTTCCAAATAGTTGGTTGGCGACACAAGATTGTCGGGGAAGTTGCTTCCTGCCACAGCACCAAGCTTGGTAAATTCGGTAAAGAATCTGCAGTTTTTCAACGAACCGTTGTTGTAGCCGCATATAGTACCTACTTTTGAATCTCCGCTTGCATATCCGTAAGTTAATACCGACGTTATTGTGCCAGAATTTTTACCTGCAATTGTGCCTATGTTTTCGCCGCCAGATGTTTCGCCTTCAAACAGGCAGTTGTTTATTTTGCTGTTTTTAAGATTGTTGCCAGCTATTCCGCCGACATTGCTTTTGCCTTGTGCTCCGCCCTGAATGTAGCAGTTGGATATTGTGCCCTGGTTGTTGCCGCAAACGATACCGCAGTTGGATTGACCAATGATATACGAGTCGGTGATGGCGAGATTTTTAACTGTGCCTTTAAGTGTTTGAAACATACCGGCGTTTGAAAGTGTGGTGTCGTTGAGATAAATTCCGCTGATGGTGTGTCCGTTGCCATCGAATGTGCCTTCATAAACAGTGTTGCGGTTTAGAGTGCGGTATTTGCCGGTGTAGCTGTTGGGATACCATTGGGTAAGTTCGGCGGTTTTCTTGTCGTGAATCCTTGCCACTACGTTGGTGTTGCACTCAATGTCGGCAATGAGTTTTCCTTTGGCTTTTCCGTTTCCTGTTTGCGAAACGTACTCAATAAACCAATATAGCTGCTCTTTGGTGGCGATTTCGTAGTAGCCAGATTTGTTGATGGCAATGGATGTTGTCGCCTTTATCGTTGAGGTGTGCTCAAGGTCAAAAATTTTTAATGAATAAGTGTCGCCATCTTGTACCAGCTGGTCCGACACGTCTTGTCCGTTGACGTAGACCTTTAGCTCAAAATCCTTTTCTACGGTAAAAATTATTGTGCTGTCTAATAGCACATCGTGACGTTGGTTTGTGGTGCATCCGAAGTCTGTGGTGATGTCTACCAAATACAATGGTTGAATAATGTCTTTGTATTGTCCCCAGTTTTCATCGTTTTTGTATTTGTCGATGGCATTATTAGGCACATAGATGATTGTGATTTTGTCGCATTTGTCAAACGATTTTGCGCCAAGTTGAGTGTCTTCGCCTTTTACAATAGCCTGTTTTAGAATCCAACATCCGTAAAATGCGCTGTCGCCTATGGATGTGAGCGTTTTGGGAAATTCTATGTACTCCAAGGTGCGGTTGTTGGCAAATGCCGCAGTGCCTATGCTTTTAATGTTGTCGGGCAATGTAATGTCGGTCATATACGAACAATCTGTAAACGCGTATGGTGCAATGCTTTCGATTGTAGGCGGAATTTCAATAGTGAGCAGATGGTGGCAACCTTGAAAAATGCCCTTGTTTATGGCTTCGAGGTTTTGCGGAAGATTTATGGTAGTAAGCGCGTCGCAATTGGCAAAGGCGTATTGCTCTATTTGGGTTACGCTTTCGGGCAATTTGAGCGTTTTAAGTTTTACGCAATTACCAAATGTGAATTCGTGTATGGCGGTTACCTTTTCGGGAATATTTATCGTGGTTAGTTTTCTACAGTTTTCAAATGCCGATTTGCCTATGTAGCTTACAGTTTCGGGAAGTTTTACCTTGGTTATCATAGTGCAGTTTGCAAAGCATTTGTCGGCGAGCGAAGTCACTGCGTATTTCTTGTCGTTGAATGTTACGGTGTCGGGGATTATTATTTCCGGGGTTGTAGACTCGTACCCAAATATCTGTACCAGAAGGTTGTCGAAGTCTGTAATGCGGTAGAAAATGCCGTTGAGCAGAAAACTTTTGCCGTCGTTTTTAAGCGGACGCATATTGTTGGCGTATGTCGACCAGTTTTGTGCAATTTTGTATTCCGCGAGTCTCGATTCTGGAACATATATTTTGTATGCGGTGGCTATCGACGAAAAACCGCTTTGTCCTAATGAGCAGTTTTCGCTGTAAAGCACTACCAAATTGAGGCTTTCGCATTCGTAAAATGCTTTTTCTCCTATTTTTGTTACAGTTTTTGGAATGTCCACCACCTTGATTCTTTTGCAACTGTAGAATGCGTGAGAGCCAATCTCTGTCAGGTGCGACGGGAATGTTATGCTGTCTAACACATGGCAGTTGTTGAATGTGTAGTCGGATATTTTGGTAATGGATTCGGGAATATTGATGTTTTCTAATTTTGAGCAGCCTGCAAACGCTCCTTTGTTTATAGTTTGCAAACTTTCGGGCAGCTCCATTTTTACAATTCTTGTACAGTTGGCAAACGAGTATTCTCCAATTGATGTCAACTGGTTGTGGAGAGTTACGTTGGCAAGTGTTGTGCACCCTTTCAACATGTCGTTGGAAATTGTGGTTACCGAGGTGGGCAGTTCAAAAGATTTTAACGATGTGCAGCCTTCAAACGCACCTTCGCCTATTGTGGTAATTTTGTTGGTAAGGGTGATGGAGGTGAGTTTTGTGCAGTTTTTAAACGCATATTTGTCGATGCCTGTGAGGGTGTAAGTTTTGTCTTCGTTGGTTACTGTGGTAGAAAGCACCAAATTGGCGTCCATTGTGCTTTCATATCCGGAGATGTGCACCTCCCTGTTGTCGTTGCCTGTAACTGAGTATACAATTCCGTTTTTGGTAAAACTTGATATTGAGGGAATTACTATTATCCTGCTTAAATAAGGAGCCCAGTTGGGATCGGCTTGATAATCGGCATATTTTGATTCGTAAACCCATATTTTGGTCTCTGAAGGCAATCCGTTGAACGCCTGGGGATGAATGGATGATACTGTTTCTGGTATCACAATCTTGGTTAGTGTGGTTGCTCCTTGGAATGCGTTGGCGTCGATATATACAACAGAATAGTCTTCGCCGTCGATAGTTACTTCGTAGGGAACAACCACCTCTTCTCCAATGGTTTCGTATCCTACTAAATCAGCTGTATGTGCGTTGATGTCGATTATTGTGTAATATAGTCCGTCGATAAGGTGTTCCTCGTCCAACATGCCTTCGGCTTTGATGTGCTCTTCGTACACGTTCCAATTTTGAGCCACGCAGTATGCTTTCCATCGCGAAAGGGGCACATATATTTCAAAGTTGGTAGGCAGACCTTCGAAAACGCCTGTGCCTAATGTTGTGTTTAGCGCTTCGATGGTTATTTTGCTAAGTTTTGAGCATCCGTTGAAAGCATTGTCGCCTATAGATTCCAAACTTGCCGAAAATGTAAGCGGACCAGCCAGTTCTTTGCAGCCGTTCATCGCATCTTCGCCTATTTTTGTGATAGTTCCTGTAAATGTGATACTTGTCAACGCTTCGCAACCTTTGCACAGCGATGCCGGAATAGTTGTAATATTGCTTGGCAATGTAACGGTTTTTAATTTTTTGCAGCCTTCAAACACGCCGTTTCCCATGCTTACAATATTGTTGGTGAGGGTTACGCTCTCCAAATTTACGCACCCTCCAAAAGCGTTGTCGGCTATAGATTTAATGAATTCTTTGCAAGTTACGGATGTGATACCGCTGTTTGCCAAAGCGAATGCGCCTATAGATGTAATTGTGTGTTTTTTTGAGTTTATTATCACAGACTCTGGAATGGTAATATTGCCAGAAGCAGCGTTGTAACCTACTAATTTGGCAGTTAGGGCTGAGGCGTCGTCTACTATGTAGATAAGGTTGTTTTGTTCGTAGGTGGTGCCAGATGTCGACATCTTCTGAATGCAGTCTTTCCATCTGCTCAAGTTGCTTTGTCCTTGGTAATATCCTAGACGGTTGTCGGGAACGTAGATAAAACCTGTAAAACTGGCGGCATTAAATGGTTCTGTTCCGAATACTGTGTTTCCGCCTTCAATATATAGAGTTTCTAAATGAGTGCATCCGCCCAAAGCTTCGTCGCCTATGGTAGCCACGTTTTCACCCATTGTCATGGTTTTCACCTTTGTACACGCAAAGAACGCATAGTTTCCTACCGAGGTAATAGTTTTAGGTAGTGTGATGTTTTCCATTTGGCATCCTCTAAATGAGTAAACGCCAATGGTTTCGGTGTAAGGCGAAATCTGCAACGATGTAATACCTTTGCATCCGAATAGCACACGGTCGCTTACATGCTTTACTCCGTCGGGAAATTTAAACGATGTGATAGCTATGCAGTTTTCAAACGCACCTGCTCCAATATATGTGATGTTGTCAGGTATGTTGATGGTAGCCAGTAATTTACAGTTGTAAAAACAGTTGTCGCCAATTTCGGTTAAACTTTCGGGCAACGATACTTGGCTAAGATTTGTACAGCCGCTGAATGCGCCTTCGCCTATCGAAGTGATATTTTCGGATATGGTTAGCCAACTTAATGCTACCGCGCCTTTAAACGCTTCCGAGCCAATAGACGTAACGGTGTATGTTTGGCTTTGGTATGTGATTTCTCCTGGAATAGTTTTGGAACCAACTGCATTTACATCGCCTTTGGTTAGCGAGGCCGTTTTATTGTTGGTGTTGAGCGTATAAGTAAAGCCATCTATCTTGGTGGTGATGGGAGCAGCTTCAGCTATCGTAATTGATAATAATAAATATATTAGTGTAATAACTATCTTGTTCATAAGCGTATATTTTTGAATTTACAATAGTATTAAACGTAAATAATCGTTTTTTGATTTTGTTATTTGCGATTTTGAATGTGATATTCGGCTAAACGTGCAATTGGTTTCTGCAATGTGTCGGTAACGGTGATGCTGTAAAAGCGTGCTACATCGTCTAAAATCTCTTTAAAATGTGAGGCAACAGAGCCTACAAAGCCAATATTGTATGTTTTATAATTGTCTATCCTAATAATGTTCTTAACGAAAAACAAGTCGAACTCACAAAAAACCAAGTTTCTGAACATAGCGTCGCCTATGTGCTCTCTTATAAACGGCACAAACTCAGCCAAAAACGCAGCTGGTTTTTCGCTGCGGTAAACGCCGTTGATTATGTCGTTGTAGTTTACCATACACTCGCGTTCAAACATTTCGCGGTGTTGCTCGCTGAAATCGCTTTTGTACATGGCATTGATCAAGCGCCTTCCGAGACTTGCCCCGCTGCCTTCGTCGCCGAGTATGTAGCCCATCGAAGGTATCGACTTCACTATCTTCCCTTTTTTGTACAAACCTGCATTTGAACCTGTTCCTAAAATGCACGCAATACCTTCGTCGTTTTTGAATAGTGCTGTTGCTGCGCCGGTAAGGTCGTCGGTAACAAATATCTCTGCATTTGGGTATAGCTTTTTGAGCACATTTTGAACTCTTTGCGTTGGATTGCCTGGCATACATCCTGCTCCGTAGAAATATACAGCCTCCACTGTAGATGCCTCTACGTTGGATAAAGCCTCCTTCACACACTTATATATATAGTCTTCTTTTGCGTGAACGGGATTGAAGCCTGTGCCAGAAATAAACTTTGTGTCTGTCTCGTCGGCTAACGCCCAGTCGCATTTGGTTGTTCCGCAGTCTGCTACTATTATCATAGTTAATTGTTTTGAGTATTATCAGGTGCAAATATAACTCTTTACGTGCAATTTTCGCAATTATCTTACCAAAAAAACTCTATCTATTTTTAAAAAGTGTCTCTTTTGACATTCTGAGGTTTTTTTCTGCTGCTTTTTGTCGTCCATATCCTACTTACTTTCATGTGATTATATTTTTTTTGAAAAATATATAAAAAAAACACCTGAAAAATTTGGAAGTAGGGATAAAATGTCTTTACCTTTGCACCCGCAAAAACAAAGAACGACGCACGTTGAAAATAGAAGTTGAAAGTGAAAAAAAACTTGAAACTTTAACAAAAACTAAACATTGAAAGTTTGGTGGAGACGCAAATCCTCTTTAACTTTGCACCGCGAAATTCGGAATACGGACTTCGCCACGCACATTGAAAATACTGACAGGAAGCACAAGGCGTTTGAGCACACCTTAACCGGTGTGTCGAACAGAATGAACGGGAAAAACATTACATTCAGACCCCCTGATAATTAGAAAGAATTTATACAACGGAGAGTTTGATCCTGGCTCAGGATAAACGCTAGCGGCAGGCCTACCACATGCAAGTCGGGCGGTAACACGGGGCAGCAATGTCCTGGTGACGAGCGGCAGACGGGTGAGTAACGCGTATGCAACCTTCCCTTCGCACGGGGACAGCCTTCCGAAAGGAGGATTGATACCCGATAGCCTCATCAGGCGGCATCGCCTGATGATTAAAGATTCATCGGCGGAGGATGGGCATGCGTGGCATTAGCTAGACGGCGGGGTGACGGCCCACCGTGGCGATGATGCCTAGGGGTTCTAAAAGGAAGGTCCCCCACATCGGTACTGAGACACGGACCGAACTCCTACGGGAGGCAGCAGTGAGGAATATTGGACAATGGGGGCAACCCTGATCCAGCCAAACCGCGTGAAGGACGAAGGCCCTAGTGGTCGTAAACTTCTTTTGCGAGGGGATAACTGATGGTATGTATACCATCTTGCAGGTACCTTGCGAATAAGCACCGGCTAACTCCGTGGCAGCAGCCGCGGTAATACGGAGGGTGCGGGCGTTATCCGGAATTATTAGGTTTAAAGGGTGCGCAGGCGGACTGTTAAGTCGGCGGTGAAATACCGGGGCCCAACCCCGGGGCTGCCATCGATACTGACGGTCTTGAGTGCGGACGAGGAAGGCGGAATGTGGCGTGTAGCGGTGAAATGCTTAGATATGCCACAGAACACCGATTGCGAAGGCAGCCTTCCAGTGCGCAACTGACGCTCATGCACGAAAGCGCGGGTAGCGAACAGGATTAGATAACCTGGTAGTCCGCGCGGTAAACGATGAGCACTCACTGTCCGGGCACGCGCCCGGGCGGCCAAGCGAAAGCGATAAGTGAGCCACCTGGGGAGTACGGCGGCAACGCTGAAACTCAAAGGAATTGACGGGGGC
>JAGCVU010000280.1 GCA_017962175.1 Bacteroidales bacterium
TACAATTATTCTTTATGATTATATGTCCTGTCGTACCTTGCCTGAGCCCGTGACCAAGGCGCAAGTATATTATAGTTGTCGTCTTTTACGATGCAATATGGCGAAGTGTAATAATCGTCGTCGGCCTCAAAGAGACACCGCCCCGATGCAATTAATTTGTCGTCTCTTTCGCCGTCAATTGGTTCGGCACCGAGTGCATCGTATGTAGCCTTGTCAATCTCACAAAGTTGGTAATAGCCTCGCCAACTACGCTCGGCGGTATAGAGGTTTCGCTCCTCGTCGTAACAGGCCTTCCAACCAATTCCTTTTTTGAATTGCATAACTTTTTACTTTTTAATTTTGCACAAAAATACAATTTTCTGTTGTTTTGTGCAAATTTTTTTTGAAGCAACTTAACGTTGACATTATCAAAATGATGGAAAAATAAAATAGTTTTGAAAATTTGAGAAATAGTTGTTAATATTGCAAAGAATATTTAACGCTATGGAAAGTCAACAGCCGCATATTGTTATAAAACGTCTTGAACTTTTGGACGAGATGCGGGAAAGCATGATTGCCAACTATACTCCGCCAAACTTGATGAAAAAATGCGATTTTGGCGGAAAAAGGAATAATTTCCCGCCAAAATCTTCTCTACAAAAGTGTGTGCAAGTAGCACCCCAAAAAGCTTGAATAGTCCTTGTCTGGCTCTTTTTTCAACGCCTTTTGCGGTGTGGCGATAGCGTGTCCATTAGACGTTGTCGTAATTGAAGATGATGATTTGGATTCATCAACATTACCCGGAGTGATTACAAAGTTAAGAATTTCACCCATTTCATTGATTATAAGATGCAATTTGAAGCCATAAAAGTACCCCATTGTTGATTTTCCTCGTGCTGCTATGTTCGTGAATGTCTTAGTGTTACGAATAGAATTAGGGATTCTTTTGTTTTTACAAATTCTTAACGGTGTTGAATCAACAAATGCAATACCAGTGTCTTTCCCTAATTTTGCAATTTTCAAAAATAAAGTCATAACAAACAAAACAGATTGTTGTAATTCAACGAATCTATTATACGAAACAGTCTTTGGGAAATATTTTGAGAGATGCTTTTTTACATAAAATTCATAGTAATGTTTTAGATTTCTAAATCCGCCCAAATGAAACGTTATCAGAATTGTAATTACCTCTGCCATAGAGAGTTTATGGCGGCTTATTTCTGTGTTTTTTGCCATCATTTGAACTTATTTATTTTCAGTGCTTTAAGTTATAAAAATATCCCGTATTTTTCAAATTTCTATCGCTAAAAAACTATTAAGAAATGTTAATTCTTCTATGCTGATTTATTTTTTTTGAATTAAGGGAGAATTTCTTATATCGAACTGGGGTTATTATAGCAGATATTTGCTATTCTCTGCATACCTCGCCTACAATCACTATCAAAGGTGTAGGATAGTTGCCAGGCAAATCTTTGATGGTGGTTTTGAATATAGTTTCGTCCTTGAGTGATACATTATGTACAAGGGTAACTGGCGTGTCGGGACGACGACCACTTTCTATGAGAGCTTTAGAAATTTCAGCAAGGCGCGATGCACCCATGTAATAGACAATAGTGTCGGTGTTTGGAGTGATAGGTGTGGAGGAATGACCGTTGACAAACGACACAGACGAAGCAACTCTGCGTTTTGTGAGAGGAATCTTAAGCGATGCAACAGCAGCAAAAGCTGTTGATACTCCTGGTATTACATCTACTTCTATGCCGTTGCTCCTCAAAAACTCTACCTCCTCACCGCCATGTGCAAATATCATCGGATCGCCACCCTTCAACCTCACCACATTATTACCATCAAGAGCCGACTTTAGCATCAAAATGTTGATTTCGTCTTGCTCACTATGATGATGCCCACTACGCTTACCTACATAGATTTTTTCGGCAGAAATTGTGTTGAGATAAGAAGCGTTTGTGAGGTCGTCGTAATATACAACATCAGCCTCTTGCAACGCACGTTCTCCTTTTATAGTAAGCAAATCTGGGTCGCCAGGCCCAAATCCTACAAGTGTTACCTTTCCGCGATATAGTGTACGATTCTGTGTCATTGTATTCTCAAATTATTATCAGTAACAGCCTTACGAATATTATTGCGGATGCGAATGCTACGTTTTACGTCCTTTGCGTCGGATGCCACTGATATCGTAACATTACCATCAATATAAATGGCGGGCGATGTAAAATCGCACAACATTGGTGCATCGCATACGCTCGTAAGAATGTTGCGCGATTTCGACATCTGACGTATTCTACGATTGAGTATATGATTGCCGGTGCACACATAAAGAATGTTGACACCATCGAGATCGGTTTCGCTGAACTCTTTTTCGATTTTTCTGAATGGCAACCGCTTAATCTCATCGGAAATTGAGGGCGCAAGCACGGTAACATTGTTGGTAAACCGACTTAAAATCTGCGCTTTGTGTGTTGCAACATTGCCACCGCCCACAATAAGTATTTTTGCATCCGAAATTCTTATGTTGATAGGTAGAAATTCCATACTTTTCAAATTATTTTTTTCCGAAAAAATCATCGGCACCATAGTCAACGTAATAATTTTTGTCGTCCTCAAAATCGGGCACTATAGAGAGGTCTTCGATGAGCCGCTTAATAGTTGATACGCCGTCTTTTTGCACAAAATCGGGATAACTTTGATAATTGTGCTTATTGTCAAGATAGTTGCGCAAAAAAACTTCCACAAATTCCGGCACGTTCTTCGCTGGAATAAAGCCAAGGTTTTCGGCAATCTCGTATTCACCATTTGTTCTTGCCCAAACATTGTATGCCGGATAAGCATGTCCATTGAAATGTCCACCACGACCACTGAATCCCAAATCTGCCCAAGCACTTTGAGCACACGAATTAGGACAGCCGTTGATGTTGATTTTGAGAAGTGGAATCTCGTCGAGGGCAATACCGCTATTAAGCAATCGTGCTATAATAGCCTTCTCAAGTCCCGACGGACGGCATACTCCAAGACGACAAATTGATGCACCTGTACACGATGTGATGTTGTTGATTATCAACGGTAAATCCACATTAAAATCTAAAGCCTTAAAAAAATGGTAAACATTGGGCAAATAAGATTCGGGAATGTTACGCAGTTGGATTTTTTGACGTGCAGTAAACCTTATCACATCATTGCCAAAGCCATCGAGAAAGTCTGCAATACGTTGTAGCGTCTCGGCGTCGATATTGCCCGTAACAACTGGAATATGCACACACCAAAGATTGCGGTCGTAATTGGCAGTCTGACGCCATGCATAACGCCATTTCCACGTCTTAAACTTGTCGTCAGCCCCAATCTCAGGCTCAAAACTTGGTGTGGTGTATGTAAAATCGAGTTGCGCCGGTAGGAAATCCAAAGTACTGTCGCTAAGAAGTTTGTCGTATTCCTTATAATATAAATTCTTCGCCTCGTCGTCGCCCAAACGATAGAAAATATACCGTATTCTTGCTTTGTTACGGTGTTCGCGGTCGCCATAGAGATTAAAGAAATTTTTTGCAGCCTTTGCAGCACGGAGGATGTCTTTTTCTGGCAGGAAATCAAATATTTGCCATCCTTTATGCGGATTGGACGCAACACTACCACCCAACAGCACACGAAATCCGCGCTGATTATCCCGCACTACGGGTATCAATCCCAAATCTTGCACAAGAGATGCTCCTGCGGTCTGCTCGTTGATATCAAAAGCAATTTTGAGTTTGCGTGGCAAGGAGAGCGAATCGGCTTCGTTGGTTAGTCGAGACGTGAGCTCTACAGCATAAGGATAGGTGTCAAATACTTGTGTAGCGTCGATGCCAGATAGTTCGTTGACGAGGATATTACGCACCGTATCGCCACCTCCACCAAGTGTAGAGAGACCAGAATCCTTGAGGTACAACATCATGCCACTGAGTGCATCGATACTTACTCCATGAATTTGCAATTCTTGACGCGTAGTAAGATGGATGTGCGATGCCTTGTTTTTTTGAGCGATACGAGTCACATTCTTCAATTGAGCCGGCGTTATGAATCCACCCGCACATCGTATCCTAAGCATGAACGTACCATCCTTGCGCTGCTCGTAGACACCCAATTTTACATTACCAGACTTCAATTCGCCTGCGTTTATCTCGCCACGTTTATATTTTTCAATCTGTTGTTGATTGGCTAATACACCATCAATAAGATTATCGGATATTTTGTACATTTTTTCTAAATTTGCTGTTATCATAAATAAATTACACTGCAAATTTATGTACATCAGAAATATCAACCAAATACAACGCTTAAATAGGAATAATATTCCACTAAACGTATTTTACGAGTATAATTTCACTGCAAAAAATGTGGAAATTCACTTTTTAAGGAATATTTGTGCAAAATTTCACTGCAATACCATCAACATGGTAAATTCTAAGGGATACAACACAAAAAAGGAGATGTTTGTATAAACACCTCCTTCCATATATATGAATAAAAAATTTTAATATTCCCAGAGATCTTGTTCGAAATTAAAAATCTGTTCCATCAATAATGGACACAACAATTGTCAACGATAAAACATTACAAAAATCCTTTACACGTTCCACAAAAATCTCCGATGTGATTAGCGATGAGGCTTTCGGCGACTTCGGGCGGCTGATTTTTCCCGTCAACAGCAATTATTACAGCGGCTCAACGCTCGACTACAAAGGGCTTCCGCACGGCTTCGGCCTCGGCACCGGCACAGTGGCAGAGGGTTGGATTGATGATGCAGTGAAGTTTTGGGAAAGGCAGATGTAATATGTATGGTTTTCTTCATTTTGTGAAACTTTACAAGCCAAAAGTGAAACTATTTTTTGCGAAAAAAAAGGTTATCTTTGCGTTGTAATAAAAACAAAATGTTATGAAGTTAAAGACAATCATCGCAGCACTTACGGCATTGGTAATAGTGTCGGGCTGCAACAACAATTCTAAAAGCACTGACAATATGAAAGATATGTCCAAATTGACTTTCACCGAACAACAGGCGGCTGCCATCACAGCCATCGCCTGCAATGAGGCTCGTGGCGACCAATCGTCGCTCTTGAACGCCATCAACGAGGGTTTCGATGCCAAACTCTCTGCAAATCAAATCAAAGAGGCACTTTCGCAACTCTATGCCTACACGGGTTTTCCGCGCTCGCTCAACTCGTTGGGAACTTTGCAAAAGGTTATTGCTCAACGCACTGATATCAATCAAGGCACAGAATCGTCGCCGATGCCGTCGGATTACAACGCTCTCACACAAGGCACTGAAATTCAGACCAAACTCACCGGTCAGCCTTTCAATTACGAATTTTGCCCTGCCGAAGATTATTACCTCAAAGCGCATCTTTTTGGCGACA
>JAGCVU010000281.1 GCA_017962175.1 Bacteroidales bacterium
GAACTCCAATTCCTGCCGGCAGCCTTTTTTATTAATAATATTTGATAGTTTTTTGCATTAATTCCTGAATTTACCACTGCAGCGTCGGCCTGAAACTCATGCACCGATCGCAATTCTTTGCGAAATAGCCAAATTACAGGGTTAAACCACTGCAAACAGCATAGCAAATCAATGAATATCAAGTCGATACTATGGCGGTAATGAATGTGCGCCATTTCGTGAGTGAGTATTTCGCGGGGATTGTCGCGATAGTCGGCTGAATTGATAAATATGTATTTAAGCCAACTTATAGGCGACTTAACCGATTCTGATACAATAAGTTCGGTGCCTTGCTCTATTTTTATTTTCCTATTGCGAGCCACCTTTAAGATGATGCTTGCTGTGGAAACGAGTAATTTTAGAAAAAATACCGACGCACCTATTAATATAATGTAAGTAAGAACGTCGGTATAGGATATACTGTTAACAAAATCGCCGCTTACTATAACCGTACCAAGTTCAAACACGGTTTCGGATATTTCACTTTCCGCCTCAAAGGTTAGAAACTTAGGTAGTTTTACCAAAGGCAGCAAAAACGACAACGTTACTCCCGAAAGAATAGCCGCACGATTGAGTGCATGAAATGTGTCTTTGCTCAGAAACAATTTGTAACTGATAAATACTGCTGTAAGTGTCAGCGCTACTTGAAAACAATACACCGGTTCCATATTCGATTGTTTTAGTTTATGTGAATATTTGAATTGCTTTGTTTTGTTTTAACACTGCAAATATAAAACTAAAAAAAATAACTTCCAACTATTTTTAGTAGTTTTTTAACTATTTTTTTTAGTTTTATTAAAAATCGTGTTGAGAGGTGGGTGTGGGGTGGGATTATTTTTCAATCACACCAATCTTATTTGCCTTTAATCCGTCGTTCCAAAGGTTGTTGGCAAATCTTACGGGGTAATCACCGTCGGCATCCGACACTTTTAAATATACTGTGTATTTGCCTGCGGAGAGTTTTTCGGTGGATACCGATAATGCTATTGAGGTGGGGTTGCTTGTGCCGCTTGGAGCATTTACGAATTCTTGATTGGTGGATACTTCTATGGCGTCGCCGTTTTCGGGTTTAAATATCACTGACAATACTTTTTTGCGGTGAAATGGCATATTAGCAAAGCCGTCGTTGCGATATTGTAGACGTATTTCGGCGGAGTTTCCTTTGGGTTCAATTTCAGAATTGGTGATAACGTAGCGATAGCCCATGTGTTTAAAAAGATAGAGAAATGCAGTTTCTCCGTTGTAATCTGTTTCACTTAATGCTTCAAATACTTCTGCCTTATAGCCTATGTTTAAGAACGATAGGTGAATGGTAAACATTTCTTTAAAAGAACCTTCAAGGTCGGATTGCCATAGAGGAACTTCGTTTTTGTCGCTACTACTTGTGATTTCGCCGCCGTAGGGAGTTGATGCGGTAAAGTACGACATAAAATGGATTTCGCCTTCGCGGTCTTTTTTGCGAAATGTGCCAAGGTCGCTGTCGGAACCGAGATAGCCATCGTTAAAAAATCCAAAGATGTGGTTTTTGCCTGTGAGGTCGGGAATGGCGGTTTTGTAATCGGTTTTGCCCGTGAGATTGATATACGAGTACATAAACCTCGGCTGACGCACAAGTAGAGGAACATCAACGCCTTCTTGTTGCATTGCATCGGCAAAACGTTCCATTATTTCGGCAATGTAGCCGCACTCGCGACCGTCTTTGTCGCCGGCAAATATTGTAGAGTGCATTTCGCCGTAAGGACCTACCATGCCGCATCTTATAGCGGTGATATATTGTTGATAAGGCTTTACAACGTGAACAATTTGCGAAACGTGGTCTAAAAGTAGGTTGAAATCTTTGGGTTCAACGTCGGCATAAACCTCTTTGCCCTCGCTGTTGGTAGTTTTTTTGCCGTCGTAGTCGGGGTCGTAGGCAAATTGCACAAAAGCGGTTTTGCCAGTGCCTTTAAACGAAGCGAGTATTTCGGCAATGTCGCTCAATGCCTTGTCGGTGAGTTTTTCTTCCTTGCCGCCGTTGCGCGACGAAAATGCACTGATGTCGATTTTGAGCAGCAGAATGTCAAAATTGTCGTCTTTGTTGTAAGTTCCGCTGAAACGTCCTGCCGGTTTGGTAATCTTTTTTATCACCGATTCTTTGTTGCTAACGCCGTCGGGGGTAACGGTAACAAGTTTAGATGAGAAAAATCCCATATCGGGATTGTAAATAATGTCGTTGTGGTCGGTGTAATCGATGTTTTGGGTAAACTCGCCGGTGGGAGTGGGGTCGGGAGTGGGATTTGGATTAGGGTCGTCGTCTTTTTCTTTGTTGCACGATGTGGCGGCAATCATAGCCGAAATTGCTAATAATAAAAAGTGTTTTTTCATTTTTGTAAGTTTTATGTGTTAGATTTCGGCACAAAGGTATAAAAAATTACCCAAACACCAAATTCACCAAAAATGCCACTCCCCATGCTAATGCTACGCTGTAACCTATTGAAATCCACATCCATTTGCGGGTGCCGGTTTCTTTGCGGATGGCTACGGCGGTGGCTATGCAGGGCATGTAGATGAGTACAAAGAGCATAAATCCATACGCCTGTGCTGGGGTGAGAGGGGCAGTAGAGGTGTCGCTCAAAAGTTTTTCGGAGAGCGAGGCTGTGTCTTCGCCGTCGCCGTGATAGAGCACGCCCATTGTTGATACCACAATCTCTTTGGCGGCTACGCCGGTGATGATACTAACGCCCATTTTCCAATTGAAGCCGAGCGGAGCAATTACGGGTTCGATCATTTTGCCGAGGCGACCTATTATGCTGCCTTCTTGATGCGCGTAGGCAAGTTCTATTTCAAGTTCGGCAACAAGAGAATCGTTGCCCTGAGCCTGTGCTATTTGAGCCTCTATGCGGTCGGTTTCTTCTGTGTGTTGCGGAAAATATCCAAGCACCCAAATGATGATAGATGCTATCAATATTACGCCACCCATTTTTTTGAGATATTGCTGAGCCTTTTCCCACATGTGTTTTAATACGCTGCGGACGGTGGGGAAACGGTAGGGGGGAAGTTCCATTACAAAAGGTGCGTCCTGACTTTTGAATGTGGTTTTGCGCAAAAGTATGGCTGTTAGTCCGGCTATAAGCACACCCACGCCATATACGCTGAACGTTACCAAGCCTTGATGATTGGCAAAAAATGCTCCTGCCATTACTGCATACACCGGCAGACGCGCTGAGCAACTCATATAAGGATTGATAAGCGTGGTGAGAAGTCGGTCGGAACGGTTTTCAAGTGTGCGGGTTGCCATTACAGCGGGCACGTTGCAGCCAAAACCCATTATCAAAGGAATAAACGATTTGCCGTGTAGACCAATGTTGTGCATTATTCTGTCGGTGAGAAACGCCACACGAGCCATATATCCGCTGTCTTCCATTATGGAAATAAACATAAACAATAGCACAATGTTGGGCAAGAAAACAATTACGCCGCCCACGCCGCCAATGATACCGTCGCAAATAAGGTCTTTGAGAGCACCGTCGGGCAAAACGCCGCGCATAAGGTCGCCGAGAAATTCCACTCCCGATTCTATCCATTGCATTGGGTAATCGCCGAGAATAAACGTTACCTCAAACATTAAGAAAATGATTAATAGGAAAATAGGCATTCCCCAAATGCGGTGTGTAATCACACGGTCGATACGGTCGGTTGTTTTGCGGGTGTCGGTGTGTCCCACGGTGTAGGTTTCTTTGAGAGCGCCGGCTATAAAACCGTAACGGGTGTCGGTGATGAGGCTTTCGGTGTCGTTTTTGTAAGCATCTTCGAGCGTGGCAATCTGACGGTCGGTTTCCTCAATAATGCAACTTGGCGCATCTATGTGAGTGGTGCGGTGTTCGTTGGTTTCAAATCCCCCTTTGTAGGTATTGTGAGTGTGTTGACCTTTGATGGTATTGGCAAGCACAATTTGCTTAATGTCGGCATCTTTTTCCAACAGTTTGAGAGCCATAAATCGCGACGGAATACGCGAAAGAATGGCGTTGTCGTTGTGGATAAATATCTTTTCTTGAATCTCCTTGATGGAGTTTTCGATGTCGTGACCGTAGTTGATGTGTATGTGTCGGATTGTGGGCGACTTATCTTCAAAAGCACGAATCACGGTGTCGAACAGCACACCAAAACCGCGTCCCTTGTTGCTAACCACCGGCACAAAAGGTATTCCGAGCATACGACCGAGCGAAATATAGTCAAGTTTGTCGCCACGTGCTTCAAGTTCGTCGTACATATTGAGAGCCACCACCACTTTAACGTCAAGGTCGATAAGTTGCGTGGTAAGGTAGAGATTTCGTTCAATGTTCGACGCATCTACCATATTGATAATCACATCGGGATTTTGCTCGGTGATATATTTGCGCACATAAATTTCTTCGGCAGAATATGCTGTAAGCGAATACGTTCCGGGAAGGTCGGTAATATTAATGGTGTAACCCTCGTATTCAAATTTGGCGGTTTTGGCATCCACAGTAACGCCAGAGTAGTTGCCCACACGCTCTTTGCTGCCCGAAGCATAGTTATAGAAAGTGGTTTTGCCGCAGTTTGGGTTTCCCACAAGAGCAACGTTAACAATGCGACCATGGTCTTCCACCTCGTTTTTTATAACCTCCTCGATTGTAAGGTTTTCGGTTTGTTGCGCCGCAGCCTCCACAATGTGTTCCATCGACACCACCTCAATCATTTCGGCCTCCTTGCGACGGAGTGAAAGGTGATAGCCCATAATTTCGTATTCCACAGGGTCGTTGAGTGGAGCCTGTTTAATCACGTGAACGGTTTTGCCCTTAACAAAACCCATCTCCATAACGCGTTTGCGAAACGTACCGCGTCCCTTAATCTTAGTAATAACGGCCTTTTGGTCGATGCTAACTTCGCTGAGGTTCATAATAATCTACATTTATTCACGGTGCAAAATTAGAGATAGTTTTTGGTAAGGCAATACCTAAAAATGGGGATTTTTTTATTTTGCCAAATGCCGATAGTTTTATATCTTTGCCAAAAGATAAAATTGATTCTGTTATGACAACATTATCTCCCACATTACCCATTTGTGAAGAATTTTACTCCATTCAAGGTGAAGGTGTAAATTGCGGAAGTGCAGCGTATTTTGTACGGCTGGCAGGATGCGATGTAAAATGTCCGTGGTGCGATACAAAACAATCGTGGAACACTGAAAATGCAAAACTCTGTACCGTGGACGAAATTGCAGCACGTGCCGCCGCCAATCCGTCGCCAAATGTGGTTATCACCGGTGGAGAACCCTTGATGCATAATCTTGCTCCTTTGTGCGAACGTTTAGAACAAAAATGTCTGTCGGTATGGCTCGAAACATCAGGCACTCACCATATTACAGGTTCTTTTGATTGGATTTGTCTTTCTCCTAAAAAACATCATCCTCCATTAGATGAGGTTTTGGAACAGGCTAATGAACTAAAAGTGGTAATCTCCACTGCCGACGACCTTGCTTTTGCCGAACAATGTGCCGCCAAAGCCGCCGCCGAATGTGTGCTTGTGCTTCAACCCGAATGGGACAACCGTCAACAATCTATACAATTGATTTTCGACTATGTGCTCAAACATCCCGTGTGGAAAGTTAGCACACAGATGCATAAGTATATAGGTGTGAGGTAGATTACCTTTCAATCTCAGCCAACACAAAATTTTTACCTACCTCTTGCCCAACTTCCACGTTGATTTTCTTGATAGTTCCCGACATTTGGGCAAGCACCGTGTTGCGCATTTTCATGGCTTCGTATACAAATAGACAATCGCCGGATGCAATTTGCTGACCCTCAGTAATATTTATCTGAGTTATCTTGCCCGGCATTTGCAACTTGATAAGATTGTACACAGGTTTTTGCCACGGACGACGGTTTTTAAATTTCTCCGTCAAACGTGTGCGGTATGCTGTGCTGTCGATTGTCAATAAATCATAATTCATAATTTTTACATAGGTATAAGTCCATGTTTCTTCTCCGGCATAGCTTTGGTTTTGCCTTGTGATACTTTTAGTGCGTGGGCTATCATGGTGCGGGTTTCGGAGGGTTCTATTACGGCGTCTACATAGCCCATTCCCGCTGCCACGTAGGGACTTGCAAATTTCTTTTTGTATTCTTGAACCTTGTGTTGACGTACCTCTTCGGGCTTTTCGGCAGCCATTAGTTCTTTGCGGAAAACCACGTTTACTGCACTTTCGGGACCCATTACTGATATTTCGGCATCGGGCCAAGCAAATACCGAGTCGGCTCCAAGGTGAATGCTGTTCATGGCAATGTATCCGCCGCCGTATGCCTTGCGAAGAATTACCGTAACCGTTGGCACAGTAGCCTCTGAATATGCGTAAAGTATTTTTGCACCGTGGCGAATAATGCCGGCATGCTCTTGGTCAACGCCCGGAAGGTATCCCGGAAGGTCTACCAGTGTAACAATGGGTATATTGAAAGCATCGCAAAAACGCACAAATGCCGAAATTTTGTCGCTACTGTCCACATCTAACACGCCTGCCATAACGTCGGGTTGGTTTGCCACAAATGCAGTGCTTTCGCCGTTTATACGTCCGAACCCCACCACAGCATTGGGCGCAAAACCTGAACGCACTTCCATAAAATCGCTATTGTCGGCAATACATTCTATGATGTGTCTAACGTCGTAAGCCTCGCGAGGGTCTTGTGGCACAATGTTTTCGATGTCGTTTCGGCTGGGTGGAAGAGGGTCGGCTGAGGAAGCCTTAACTCTATTGTTTTGAGGAATATATTGCAGCAAACGTTTTATTTGGTCGAAACATTCCAACTCTGATTGAGCAAAAAAATGCGCATTACCCGAAATTTGGCTTTGGACCTTTGCGCCACCGAGGTCTTCGGCAGAGATTTTTTCGCCTAATACAGTGCGTATTACTTCAGGACCAGTGATAAACATTTTTGAAATCTTGTCTACCACAAACACAAAGTCGGTTAGGGCAGGGGAGTAGACCGCTCCGCCGGCGCAAGGACCAAGCACCACAGATATTTGCGGTATTATGCCCGACGCCATAGTGTTGCGGTAAAAAATTTCGCCGTAACCTGCCAACGAGTTGATTCCCTCTTGAATACGTGCGCCGCCGCTGTCGTTGATACCAATCAACGGAACACGCATTTTGAGGGCGCGATCCATAATCTTGATAATCTTTTTGGCGTGCATCATGCCGAGCGAACCACCTGCCACGGTAAAGTCCTGAGCATAAATACATACAGGCATTCCGTTGATAGTGCCCGTGCCGGTGATAACGCCGTCGCCGAGAATCTCTTTGCGGTCGCCCTCAAACACAGCGTTGGTATTTTGCACAAACATATCGTACTCTTGAAACGAATCATTGTCCAAAAGATCGATAATTCGCTCACGTGCAGACAGTTTGCCAAGCGCCATTTGTTTTTCCAACGCCTGTTCGCCGCCGCCGTGCTTAACCTTTTCGCGGAGTTTTTGCAACTCCTTGTTTTTGCTGATGCTCATTTAATGTGGGTTAGAGAACAGGGGGTTGTTCTTCTGTTTTATCTACTTTTTGAGTGCCGCCGTTTGGTGTGGTGCCGAGAATTATTACGCTGTCTACCACAAACTTACTGAATCCACGCCAAGGAAGCGGGTTGTTGAATTCTTTGTAGTGAAGTTTGATGTTTTTGCTGCTAACGTCCTCAAGTTGTTCGAGGTATTTGCCTGCGCTTTCGGTGGCAGAAAACTCAAATTCGTTGCTCTGTACGCCTGAGCCGCCGCCTTTGTAGCCCGATTGAATGAGTTTGCCTTCGTAGGTTTTAAAAAGGTAACCTTTGAGCATAATGTTGTTGAGTTGTCCCTCTTTGTAGCCGTCGGCAAATGTCCAATAGTATCTGAAATATACGAATAGGGTCAAAGCCACTACTATCACTACCGATGCTATGATTATTACTTTTTTCATATTGTTAAAAATTTAGATGTTTTTATTAGCACAAATGTAGGAATTTTTTTGTTATCGAATACATTATTTAATAAAAAAACTATCTTTGTGGCAAATTTAAATATTATCAACTATGAAAGAAATAGATTTTCAAGACCTTCTGATCGATGCTTGGAACAAATTCAAAGAGCGTTGGAAACCCCTTTGTGTAGCATCTTTGTTGGGATATTTTGTGCCGTTTATAGCGTTTATGGTTTGTTATATGTTCATACTTTTTGGTTTTATGGCATCTACTAAGTACGGCTATGAACCAGACGTTGCGGCTTTTATACCTTTATTTATTGCATTACCAATTCTTTTTATTGTCCTCTTTTTGTTTACTATCGGTACTGAAAACTATTGTATGAAAATATGCCGTGGCGAAAATCCCGATAACAAAGATTTCTTTTTGCCAGCAAAAACGTATTTGAGAGTTATTGCAGCAGAATTTCTTGTTATGTTAATTGCCAATATCGGTATTATTGTTTGTATTGTGCCCGGTTTGATATTGTTGTTCTTTTTCTCGCTGGTAAGTTACGCAGTTATCGACCATCCCGAACTTGGCATTATCGACTGTATGAAACTTTCGTGGCGTCTTGTTAAGCAATATTGGAAACCGATTCTTATTTTAGATATTATTGTGTATGCACTTCAATCGGTAATTAGCAGCACAGTTGTTGGTTTGATTCCTGTTGTGCCGTTTGGTATTTTGGTAACATCGCTTCTTTACACTAAGTTTAACGATGAGTCTGCTGCACACCCACAGCCTCAGAATGAACCTAATGTAATACCTCCCACTTATCAAGCATAACGTTATGGCAGATAATTATTTAGAAAATCGTTACGAGGAAGTTTTTGGCAACGGCAAAAAACCGCATCATCACTCGTTTTCGCTCGATCGTCTTTTGGAGAAAAATCGCAGCGTAAGGGGTTACAACCGTGATGTAACGATTTCTGATGAGGTTCTCCGCCGTATAGTGGCTGTAAATTCCAAAATTCCATCGGCTCGCAATCAACAAGCATTGCGTTTTCGCATTGTTACGGGCGAAGATACCAACAAAGTGTTGAAAAACATCAAGATGGGTGGTGCTTTGCCCGAACTGCATTTGCCTTTTGCCGGAACAGAACCGCCGGCATATATTATAGTGTGTGCCGACAAAGAACCCGACAATTGTTTGTATACCGATCTTGGTATTTCGTTGCAGAGTATGCTACTTAAAGCCGTAGAAATTGGTTTAAATGGATTGATTATATTCGCTTTTAATGAGAAAGTTATAAGAGAAGAACTAAATCTTCCTTATCGTGCTTTGGCGGTGCTTGCAATTGGTAAATCTGCCGAAAAGTTTGAACTTGTGCGCATTTCGCCTTCCGATAGTCATGCTTATTATCGCAAAGACGGCGTGCATTATGTTCCCAAAATTGGCGTGGAAGATTTAATTATTTAGTATCTTTGCAGCCGAAAACATTTTTATGGCATGAGAAAGATTCTTTTAATTATTATATTTCTGTTGGTGGCGGTTGTGGTTGATGCTCAAACTCTTGTGGGTTTTAATGGCTACTACACTTTTACTAAATTATCAACCGACACCACCAAACTTAATCGTATGCAAACATACGAAAGCGGTTTTGGCGGAGGCGTGGCTATCAAGCACTTTGAACTTGGCCCTGTTGGTCTCCAAGCTGAATTCAACTACGAAAAATCAGCTTTTGGATTTAAAAACGATACATTGGGCATTGATTATCATCAAGATTTGTCGTATGTTTCTGTGCCATTGTTGATGCAAGTAGATATTGGAAAACATTTCTTTCACGTGGTCGGAACTTTGGGACCTTATGTTAACATTCTTCTATCAGCTCCTGAAGCCAAAACCAACATGGAAACTGTAATGATGAATGGTTTCAATAAAATGTACAAGGCTGATTTCAACCGTTTTTCGTACGGACTGATGGGCGATGTTGGAGTGGCATTTGCAACCAAAGTGGGAGTTTTTCAAGTGACGGGACGTGCATATATTGGTATGTCGAAACTCCTTCATTTTGAAGGTATTTCACTATTTAATTACACTTTGCCAAAATCTTACGGAATCTCGATGCATTATTTTGTGCCTTTTGGCGAAAACGCTTATGCTACCAAAAAGGAAAAGGCCGATCAAGATACAATAGTCTCCGACCTTGAGATTCTTTCAGATTCGCTCAATGCTGTATCTGATTCATCTACTGTGGTTTCGCCCGATAAGTCTGCCAAAAAAGATAAAAAGGAGAAAGCCAAAAAGGATAAAAAATCTAAATCAGACACGCCTTCGCAAAAATCACAACCCGAAGAACCTGTTACTGATAAGCCCGAACAAGAGAATGCTGAAATGCCTGATAATAAAATAGATACCAATGGCGATGGAACAGAATAATGGCATAATATATATGGTTCCGATGAACCTTGGTGATGTGGAGCAATCGGTGTTTTTGCCGCCATACGTGCTTGAAACTATCCGCAGCCTTCGCTATTTTATAGCCGAAAATGCCAAAACTGCACGTCATTATTTTATATCTTTGGGAATGAGAGAGTTGTTGCCGCAAATCACTATCTACGAGATGGATAAGCACAACAAATCGTTCGACTATTCGGTATATTTTGATGTGGTTCGTCAGGGAAACAATCTTGGTGTAATATCAGAAGCAGGATGTCCCGGAGTGGCAGACCCCGGAGCCGATGTTGCCCGTTCTGCTCATTGTTTGGGAATTAAGGTAGTGCCAATGGTAGGTCCTTCGAGCATACTTCTTTCGCTGATGGCAAGCGGATTAAACGGACAGAGTTTCGCTTTCAACGGTTATCTGCCCGTAAAAAATCCTGAACGTGGCAAAATGATTAAAAAACTTGAGGAACGTTCCTCGCAACTTAATCAAACACAGATATTTATCGAAACGCCTTACCGCAACAACGCTTTTATTGATACTCTGTGCACCACACTTTCGTCGAGCACCTTGCTTACTGTGGCGTGCGACATTACACTGCCCACCGAATATATACTTACACAGACTATTCAGCAGTGGAAAAATACCAAAATTGACATCGACAAACGTCCCGCAATATTCTTAATATTAAAGCGATAACAATGAACAACACTACCATAACGGCTATTTGCACAGGACACGGCGGAGCAATTTCTGTTCTTAGAATTTCCGGTGGGGACACCTTATATATATTAGATAAAATTTTTCGTCCACTGCGCAAAGATTTTTCAATAGTGAACGCCGAGGCAAATCGTCTTTACAATGGTTTCATTGTAGACAATGATGGCAATGAGATTGATCGTGTGGTAGTTACTGTTTATCTTTCTCCTCATTCATACACAGGCGAAAATGTTGCCGAAATATCTTGTCACGCAAGTAGTTATATTCAAAAAGAGATTCTTTCGTTGCTTTTGAAAAACGGTGCTCAATTGGCTCAGCCCGGTGAGTTTACACGTAGAGCATTTCAAAACAAAAAGATGGACTTGTCGCAGGCAGAGGCTGTCGCCGACTTGATTGCATCTAAATCCAAAGCCGAACACCTTTTAGCAGTGAATCAAATGAGAGGTGGTATTACTCTGGAAATTAAGCGATTAAGAGATTTGCTATTAAAGTTCACTTCCCTTATGGAATTGGAACTTGATTTTTCGGAAGAAGATGTGGAGTTTGCCGACCGCACACAATTAAAAAACATATTAATCGAAACCGAAAATTATCTTTCACGCCTTGTATCGTCGTTTAAATATGGCAACGCTATCAAAAATGGTATTCCTGTGGCTATCTGTGGTGAGCCAAACGCCGGAAAATCAACACTTTTGAATGCACTTTTAAACGATGAGCGTGCTATAGTCTCCGACATTCCCGGCACTACTCGCGACGTGTTGGAGGATTACTTGAATATAGATGGTGTAACTTACAGATTGATAGATACTGCCGGTATTCGTCAAACCGACGACCGTATCGAAAAACTTGGTATCGACCGTGCTAAAAATGCCATCTCCAAAGCCGAGATTGTGTTGATAGTGCTTAACCCTGCCGCTAACATTCAACAACAGTTTGACGAAATTATTCCTGAAGATTTTCCCCGTGAGAAAATTATTGCAGTAATCAATAAATCAGATATTTATGCTGATACTGATATTTCTTCATTGCCACAAGGAGTAAGTGTGGTAAAAATTTCGGCAAAGCATAAAACCAATCTCGACGGCCTTTTTGCCAAAATATCCCAACTCAGTGCATTTGATTTTAATCAAGATGAGGTGATTTTAACAAATGTAAGGCATTTTACCATTTTTTCAGAAGCCTTAGATGCTGTTAAGCGTGCCGAAACAGCCTTAGAATCAGGTCTTTCGGGCGAATTTGTGTCGCAAGATATTAGAGATGCTTTGAGAGCCTTTGCAGAAATCACCGGCGACGAAATCACCACCGACGAGGTTCTCGGTAATATTTTCAAAAATTTTTGTATTGGAAAGTAGATTTTGTGAGAAAAAAGTTTTTGCAAAATCTTTTGTTGATGTATGGGCACAAAAAAAGCGGTTTTATCCGCCTCACATCCCATTCGATTCCTCTTTGGAACCGAATGTCTCCCGACCCTGTGTCGGAAACTTTTTCATCTGATTTTTAGTTGTTTAAAACATCCAAGCCTCTAATTCGAGTGGCTCTTCAGTGTTGTCGTCTGCTGCCAGCATCCAACCTTCGATGTTGAGTTCGCTTTCGCTGTTTACTACGGTTTCGCTCATCCAGTTTTCTAATGCAAGCTCGTTTTCGGCAGCGCTTTCGGTTTCAAGCATCCAGTTTTCTACTGCGAGTGCGTCCTCTGCGTAGGTGTCGGCTGCGAACATCCATTTTTCAACTCTCAAAGTGTTTTCTGCGTAGATGTCTTCTGCGTCCATCATCCAGTTTTCAACTGCGAGTTCTTCTTCTACGGTTTCTACCTCAGGCATTATTTCGCCTTCGATTGTGTAACCTTTTAATGTGTCGGCATTTACATTGCTGTAAGTATTAGCCGGATTCACAAAAGCAACGCTGAGCATAACGGCCGTTGCCATAATCTTCTTCAAATTAATCTTCTTCATTTTGCTCATATTTTAATTAAACCTCTTTATATTTACTATTCTTATATCCTATTTTTTTATAATGGATTCTGTTTGTTTTCAAAATCCACTATTCTTTACGTTCGCGTTTTCGATTGGTTTCCGTTTTTTTCAATACTTAATCATTTGTTAAGTATTTTACCTTTCGTAAACGAAAAATAAATGTATTTTTAACACTTATTCTTTTACCCTCGAAAATGTTGGTTTTCACTGAGATAATTTGTTTTCTTCAAAGAACGTCTTTTGTTTCTCACTCCATCGCTTTTTGTTTTTACATTTCTGCTTTGGAGTTCCTTTTGTTTTACGGTGCAAAGATACGGCATATTTTTCACCCTGCAATAGAAATCCGTTTAAATTTGTTTTAATTAATGTTGAACCAAATGTGTTATAAGATAATATAAGATTAAAAACAATTTGCTAATTTGCTTAATTTGCAGTATCTTTGCCGTGTTAAATAACAACATTATGATGAAGAATTTATTTATTGCATGCTCCGCTGCCTGCGCTATGGCGTTTTCGGCGTGCGGTCTTTCGGTAGGCGAAAAAGAGATTGCTGCTGCCGACTCGCTTCTTACCTCATTAGCCGAGGTTTACACTGTTGACTTCGACACCAAGGGACCCGACGATATCATCAAAATTGATTACGCCGTGTTGCATTTATATAAGGTGTCGCCCGAAAAATTTTCCGATGGTAGCAAATCAAGCCTTATTAAAATTGACGAGGCTTCTGTAGCTGCTGCCGCTCAAGCTGTTTTTGTAAGTCCGATAGTTGAACATCAAAGCACCAACGAGGTAGATTATGCCGACGGTTTTTACGAAATTCGCCGCCCTGCCGAAAATCAGGAAGTCCTTTATAGCACTATTGGCGACTACTTAATTTCTGGCGACACATTAATTACTATAGCGGGCGTTTATTCTGGTAAGAAAGACACACCACGCTCCGAGGCTTCGCTTTACAAATCAATGAATGCCAAAATTATTTTTAAAGACGGCACAATTAAAGTAGCTGAATATCGCGAGGCTCATTAACATTCGATGCTCAATCCATCGTAAGCAAGATGCACTCCTTCGGGTAGTGAAGCATCTGTTTCGCTGTGAAACCCCATTTCGTGTCCGATGTGCGTAATGAAGGCTCGTTTAGGTTTAACCTTTTCGATAACTTCAAGCGCCTCGGGTAGCGAAAAGTGGGAGAGATGCTCTGTTTTGCGCAATGCGTTGATTACAAGTACATTTGAACCTTTTATTTTTTCTAATTCGCTATCTTCAATATGGCTTGCGTCGGTTATGTACGTAAAGTTCTTGATTCTGAAACCAAGCACAGGTAGTTTGTAGTGCAATACATTAATAGGTGTTACTGTGATTCCTAACACATCTATTGGGTCGTCGCCCACGTTGTGAAGTTCTATGTCGGGCACACCGGGATAGCGAGGTTCTCCAAAACAATAATAATAGTCGCGTCGAATGCTGTCAACAGTTAGATAGTTGGCAAAAACCGGCATTGCACATTTTTGCATATAATTAAAGGTGCGGATGTCGTCAAGTCCCGCCATATGGTCGCGGTGTTGATGTGTAATAAGGATAGCGTCAACGCGCTTTATATTATTGTTTAGCAATTGCGTACGAAAATCGGGACCTGTGTCGATAACAATATTTTTGCCACCAACCTCAATAAACACCGACGAACGCATACGTTTGTCGCGACTATCGGTAGAAGCACATACAGCGCAAGGGCACGCCACAATAGGTACACCCAACGAAGTTCCCGTTCCAAGAAATGTAATTTTCACAATGTTTAGTCTGTCTGTTCGGTGCAAAATTACACATTTTTAAAAAAAACTGTGCTTGAATAGAATAATATTAAAAAAAACTATAATTTTGCAGTGTTTAATATAGCAAAATGCCCACAGCACAGTCAATTAAAGAAGAGATAGAAAAGCACCGCGGTGAAATCTACAAAAAAGATTACACTTTTTTTGAGGTTGATACGCTCTACAAAAGTGCCGTATGTGTAGAACACGAATCTTCTCAATGTGTAGAATGTGCAGCAATGCTTGAAGATATGCAGGCTCTCGCTGTCGAGTATCCTCAGATGCTCAACAATGGCAGCCACGGCCGTAGCGAATATCAAAAAAGGCTCTCTAAATATTTAGAACATCTCCGAAAGGCGCACGGCTATACCCGCAAGGGATTTTTTCAGCCGGTGTATATGGCAATCGGATTGTTGTTAGGGTTATTGGCAGGATGGATCAGCCAACATTTCACCATATGTATGGGAATTGGGCTTGTGATAGGCTATATAGCGGGTGCCATTCGCGACCGCAAGGCTGAGAAAAGCGGCAAGACACTTTAATTAATATATAAGGTGTAACGCAAGAATTTTTTTTAAGATTTATTAAAAAAAAAACTCCAATAATTTTTTAGAAATAAAATAATAATTAATACCTTTGCGCTAATTAAAATTTAAAAATTAATATAATTCAATAATTATGAAGAAAGTAACTGTTAACTATCTGGCATTGATGATAGCCACAGCCTTCGTAGCAGGAGGTTGTAACGGTTTGAAGAAAATGGCTGATAACGCCAACACTATTCAAAGAAACATCCAACCTCAGCCGTTGGAGATGCACGCAGGCAAAGTTCCCGTAAGCATTACGGTAACATTCCCCGCAAAATATTTTGATAAAAACGCTTACTTGATCTGCACCCCCTCTTTGAGCTCTGCAACTGAATCTAAGGAAGTTAAATTCAAGAGCACAACACTTCAGGGCGAGAAAGTTAAGGACAACAATCCTACTATCAAGTACAAAACCGGTGGTTCTTACACTTACAAAGACACCATCGATTACGATCCCGCTTTCAAAAAATCTGATTTGATGCTTTCTTTCAAAGCTACAAAGAACGGCGAATCAGTTGACGTAACATCGTTCAAAATTGGTGACGGTATCATCGTTACTCCTCTTCTCGTAGAAGAAGGTCTTAAAGTTGACAACGGTGGTGAAGCTGGTACTGGTCGTACAATCGACGCAAAAGTTCCGAAGCCCACCAGCAGCGAAACTTCTAAAAACCTTACCGTTTACTTCCCCATGCAGAAGTCTGATATGACCGCTGCTGAACAGAAGAAAAACGACGTTAAAGCATTCGTTCAAGCTGTAACCGACGTTGCTAACGACGCAAACACTGAACTCAAATCTATCCAAGTTGCTTCTTACGCTTCTCCTGATGGTCCTGAGGATATGAACTCTAACCTCGTTGAAGGTCGTGGTAAAAACTCGGTTAACTTTGTTAAAAATCAGTTGAAGAAAGTTGAAGGCACACAAAACGATAACTTCGTTCAGCGTCAAACAACTCAGGCTGAGGACTGGGACGGCTTCCGCAAAGCTACTGAAAATTCCGAACTCAAAGACAAAGCCCTCATTCTCCGTGTTCTCTCTATGTACTCTGATCCTACCGTTCGTGAACGTGAGATCAAGAACATTTCTGAGGCTTATACCGAACTCAAGAGCGACATTCTTCCCAAACTTCGTCGTTCTGAAATCAAAGCTATCTGCCAATCAGCTGAAAAAACTGAAGACGAAATCGTTAAACTCGCAGGCACAAATCCTGACGAACTTACACAAGAAGAAGCTCTCTACGGTTCTACAAGCAAATTGGCTGACATCGACACCAAAATCAACGTTCTTGAAAACTACGTAAGCCGTTTCCCCGAAGACTGGAGAGGTTACAACAACCTTGGTAACGCTTACATCGCTAAGAACGAACTTGGCAAAGCTCAGACAAACCTTGACAAAGCTCTCGAACTCAACAGCAACGAAGGTGCTATCTACAACAACCTTGGCGTTCTTGCTCTCGCTAACGGTGACGAAGAGAAAGCTAAAGAATACTTCACCAAAGCTAAAAACTTGGGTGGTAGCGAAGAAGCTGGATACAACCTCGGTGTTCTCAACATCAAGAATGCTGAATACTCTCAAGCTGTTGCTAACTTCGGTTCTAATCCTTCATTCAACAAATCTCTTGCTGAACTTCTCAACAAGAACAATAGCGGTGCTAAATCTACCATCAATAGCGTAGACAGCGAAGCTGCTTCAGTTGATTACCTCAAAGCTGTTATCGCTGCTAAGAGCGGCAACAAAGACGAGGCTATCAGCAACTTGAAGAACGCTTGCTCTAAAGACGCTGCTTGGAAAGATTACGCTAAAACCGACGAAGAATTCCTCCAATTCTTCGAGGACGACGCTTTCAAATCAGTTGTTGAATAATCTATCTAAATTGATTTAGATTAAACTTATAAATAGCGTGGAAGGCTTTAAGCTTTCCACGCTATTTTTTGTGTATATAATTTAAAGCGGACGAGCCGTCCGCACTCCAGCCAATAAAAAAACCGCCCCCCATTTCTGAGGAGCGGTTATAACATTAACTATTAACTTCAAATTCTACTCTGTGATTACAACCACTTTACAAGAGCGAAGTCGCAGCGGTGCGAGAGGTTTTTGTTCTTGGGGTAGAGACGGAAACCGTAGTTGAAGTTGCCGGGTTTTACAGGTATCATTTCGATGCTGTAATGTGTAAAGCGGCCGGCATGTTTCTGCATTGTGAGCGGCTTAACAGCGAGTATCTTGGTGCTGCCATCTTGTGCCGACTCGGTAACCACCATTTCAATTTCTACTTCGTCGGGGCTGAGTGCGCCAAGGTCAACAACTACTTCGCCGAAGTATTCTTCGCCCATATACAGCGGATCGCGAACGATGTCGCAGAAATTGAGTTTTTCGATTACAATCTTGTCCCAGTTTGCCATTATCTTGTGTTTCCAAGCGGCAAGTTCGCGGGCAATAGCGTAGTCGTTAGCGTTAACTTTTTCGCCTGTCTTAGCGAGTTTGTTGTAGTAACGCTCGTAGTAATCGTCCAACTGACGTTTCATTGTAAAGTTAGGAGCAATATGTCCGATAGAGTTCTTGATAACGCTTACCCATTGCTCGGGAACGCCTTTGGCATTGCGTGTGTAGAATTTCGGGCAAATGTCCTCGATAATTGTGCGGTAAATTGTTGCAGCGTCGAGTTCGTTTTGGAAGTTTTGTTCCTGATAACTACGCTCTTGCGGCAAGCACCAGCCGCCATCGGGACGATAGCCTTCTACCCACCATCCGTCGAGCACTGAGAAGTGGATTGCACCGTTCATTACGGCTTTCATACCGGATGTACCAGAAGCCTCCAACGGACGTGTAGGTGTGTTCAACCAAATGTCAACACCTGAAACTAAACGTTTTGCAAGCGAGATGTCGTAATCTTCCAAGAAAAGAATCTTGCCGATAAACTCAGGACGTTTTGCAAATTCGGTAATCTGTTTGATAATGCCTTGTCCACCACCATCAGCGGGGTGAGCCTTACCTGCAAAGATGAATTGTACAGGACGGTCGGCATTGTTAACTATCTTAGAGAGCATCTCCAAGTTGGTGAACAAAAGGTTACCGCGTTTGTATGTAGCAAAACGACGTGCAAAACCGATTGTCAAAGCGTTTTCGTTGAGGTTGTCTTTGATCTTAACCAACTGTGTGGGGTCTTCGCGACGACGAATCCAGTCGTAGTCAAGACGTTTCTTGATATAGTCGATAAGATCTTTACGTTTTTTCTGACGCATTTTCCAAATTTCGGCATCGTCTACCTTTTGAATAGCGTTCCAGATAGATTCGTTGCTTTGGTCTTTGAGGAACTTCTTGTCGAAGGTCTTCTCATAGAATTTCTGCCAATCTTTGTCGGCCCAAGTGGGATAGTGAACACCGTTGGTAACGTATCCGATGTTGAGTTCTTGCGGATAGTAGCCGTCCCACATGTAGTTAAACATGTTTTTGGTAACTTCGCCGTGGAGCATTGATACGCCGTTGACCTCTTGCGAAAGTTTGCAAGCAAGGTAAGAGAAGTTGAACTCTTGACCGTGGTCGTCAACATTGGGTTTGCCAAGTGCGAGGAAGTCTTTCCACGACATGTTCAAACGCTCGGGATAGTGACCCATGTAGGTAAGAATCATATCCTCGGGGAATGCATCGTGACCAGCGGGTACAGGTGTGTGTGTGGTGTACAATGTAGATGCACGAACAATCTCCAATGCCTCGGTGTATGTAAAGTTGTGTTCTTGAATCAAATTGTTGAGTCGTTCGATACCCATAAGGGCAGCGTGACCTTCGTTCATGTGGTAAACTTGCTTTGTGATGCCAAGTTTTTTGAGAGCGCGGATACCGCCAACGCCGAGAAGCATCTCTTGTTTCAAACGGTTTTCGCGGTCGCCTCCGTAAAGGTGGTGAGTTACCCAGCGATCTTCGTCCCAGTTGCCTTCAAAGTCGGTGTCGAGCAAGTAGAGGTCGATACGACCAACGGCAGCCTTCCAAACTTTTGCGCGGAGTTTACGTCCGGGGAATGCCACTTGAATTTCCATTTGTTCGCCGTCTTGATCTTTAACAGCGGTGATGGGCAGCATACGGAAGTCCTGAGGAACGTCTTCGGCAATTTGGTCGCCGTGTACCGACAATCTCTGGCGGAAATATCCGTAGCGGTAAAGCAAGCCAACAGCGCACATATCCACGTTGCAGTCTGATGCCTCTTTGAGGTAGTCGCCAGCGAGGATGCCGAGGCCGCCCGAGAAAATTTTGAGCGAGTCGTTGATACCGTACTCCATGCAGAAGTATGCTACGCTCGGGCCTTTGGCGTTTTTCTTGTCGTCCATGTAGGCACGGAATTTTGCGTAAACGGCTTCATATTTAGCAAGGAAGTCGGGGTCGTTTTCTAATACTGTAAGACGGTTGAAGTCTACCATACGGAGCAACGAAATGGGGTTGCGTCCGCTCTTTTCCCAAAGGCCGTCTTCGCCAATGGTTTGCCAAAGTTCTTCGGCTTCGTAGTTCCAGCACCACCAGAGGTTGTAAGACATCTCTTCCAAGCCTTTAAATTTGCCTGAGAGGTTGGGCTGAACCTGAATGTTTCTCCAAATTGGTTTATTCACTTTTATTTCTTTTATGTTATACGGTTCTGATGAATATTTTGAAAAGTCGGCTTGTTCTACGCGCGGTTTTGAACGTTCCATTGCTGCGGCGTAGGCCTTGATATAGAATTTGTTGAGGTTTTTCCAGAGGAATTGCTGCGACAGCGTGTAAGCGGCTTTGCGGTTCTTTTCTGCCACTTCTTTGGTGCTGTTGGCATATTCGATAACTGCCTCGGCAAGTTTCTGACATACCTCGTGATAGTTTTCGTCGGTGCGATGAAGCACAATCACCGGTTTTGAGTCTTTGGGGAGAATGCCTTCTGTGTATTTTCCAAAGCCAGCAAGGTCGGTGGTGATGGTGGGCACGCTAAATGCAATGCTCTCCAACGGTGTGTAGCCCCACGGTTCGTAGTATGAGGGGAACGCCGTAACGTCCATACCTATAAGCAAATCGTAGTAAGGAACGTTGAAAATGCCGTCGTCGCCTTTGAGATACGAGGGAACAAAAATCAGTTTGATTTTGTTCTCTGCACTATTGTCTAAGCCGAGTTGTTTAGCACGGTTTACAATAGCGTCGTATTCTACGTGGTGAAGTCCGTGTGTGAGATATTTGTTCCATTCGTTGTTGGTAATGGCAACAGAATCATCGGCTAATGCTTTTTTGAGGTCTTCACGTGCGCCGTAGTTGTTGGCGGGCACCATAATAAACGCGAGCAAATCGTGTTTGAGAGTGCCGGCGTCTTTTATGTTTTTGAGAGCGTCTAAGAATACGTCGATACCTTTGTTTCTGTATTCGTAGCGACCGCTTGTGCCAAGTATCTTGGTGCTGTCGGTGAATTTCTGACCAAACATTTTAGAAGCCACTTTGAGCATAATGTCGCGGGCGGCTTTGCGTTTTTTGTCGAACACTGTGCCTTTGGGAACGAAATCATCTTCAAATCCGTTGGGCGTAACGATGTCTACCTTGCGCTCGGTAAATTGCAAACATTCCTGAGCGGTAATATCGCTTACAGTGGTGTATCCGTCGGCAGTGAGAGCCGAAAGTTTTTCGCAACTCTGTTTTGCCACCATACCAAGTTGACGGGCTTTTTCGTCGCCGTTGTAACTTTTGAGTGGTCCGTAGAGCGGCTGACCGTTGCCTGCAATGCTTCGTCCGATTGATGTGGCGTGAGTAGTAAACACGCTTGCAATTTCAGGAGCATATTTTTCGATGTAGAGAATACCTGCGCCTGTCATCCATTCGTGGAAATGAGCAATTACGCGGTCTTCGGGTTTGAGGTTGTATGCGCAGAAACTTTCGATCACCTGACCGGCGGTGTATCCAAAAATCACCGGCTCGATATATCCCCAGTCGCCAGAGATAGAGTCGAGTTTGTAGGTTTCCCACAATTCTGCGAAAATTTTGTCTTTCTTAGGGACGTTGGCAGAGAAGTCCACGAGAATAACGATAGGCTCACCGATAATATTCCATCGGCCGATTCTAACGCGCTGTCCCTTGCGTTCCAAAGTGTGTTTCCAGTCGGAGAATAGGGTCTTGTCTTCGCGGAACTCAGGGTTTTCTTCGTTGTTGCGCCAAATGTCGGGACCGAGCATAATCAAATGGTCGCCGAATTTTTCTTTCATGGTCTGCGCCTTGGTAGAAACGACGGTGTGGATGCCGCCAACCTTGTTGCAAACCTCCCAACTTGTTTCAAACACATAGTCGGGTGTCAGTTCTTTTGATGCCATAGTTTTTTTACGAACGTTAATAAAACCTGTTTTATGGCGGACAATCTTCCGTCCGCGGCTGTTGTTATAAATATTACTATAATATAAGGTGTGGAACTTGATAGAAGCCACCCCTGTTTTTTCAGGTTTGAAAGTTAAGGATTTTTTTTGTAACGGCGTATCTCTTGTAAGTTATTTTTTTTAGATTTTTTTTAAAACAGGGGACAGACGTATTGGAATGAAGGAAAAATGTGTGTTTATGGGATAAAAAAGTTAGGAAAAATGTGTGTCTGAGAGTTGAAAATGTTAGGAAAAATGTGTAAAATTATTTGTCATCGAAATGACCGTATGCAGAAAGAAGTATTACAATTACCTCAGTATCATGTATTTCGTAAATGATTGGGCTTTTTTGAATGCCTTGGGGTCGTGCAAAGCCAATTCTACAAGGTTCTCATCGGCTGTTCGGGTATTGACAATTTTATATTGCATAGCCACGTCTTCTTAAATAATCGGTAAGGTTTTCATTTGGTAACATCTCATGACATTCACCTCTGTTGTATTGAGCCTTTGCTTCATCAACTCTTTGAAAGAATTCTTCTTTTGTCATCAAGGTTGGGTCGGCTTGTTTTCGTGATGCAGCAAGTTTTTTAACGTATTTAACCACTTTGGCAACGAGACTCTCATCGTCGGCAATTTCTCCCATAGCGCGGAAAAACTCCGCATTCATTTGTAATGCAGTCATTTTAATATCCTTTTTAGTTAACGCCGTAAAGGTAAGAATTTTTTTTGTGATAATAAAATGTTTTGAGATGTATTGAACATTTCGGGGGAATGAATAAGTTGTTTATTCCCCCTCCGCCACCAGCCCATTCCCATTCATCCTACTCATATACTGTTGAATAATGGCTTTGAGTTCTTTTTCCATATCGGAGATGTCAACCGTGCCGAGGAGGTTGGTTTGCATCAACTTATCGGTGAGGGCGTAGACTGCCTTGGTTTCGGTGCCGTCAAATTGAATTACGTAGCCGTTTTTAACAAACTGATATATGCCGTTGATGTAGTTGACTGCAAATTTGTCGGTTTCGGGTGTGGTAAGAAGGTCGTTGCCAAATGCCACGTATGGACGCTTGTAGCCTAAATAACTTAATACTGTGGGCATTATGTCGATTTGTTGGGCAATGCCGTCGATATGTCCTTGAAGTTCGGGGTCGCCGGGCGAGAAAAATATTATAGGTCCGGTGTAAAGTCCCAAATCGGTTTGATATTCAGCATGATCGGTGAGGTTGGTGTGGTCGTTGGTAATAATAAATAAGGTGTTGTTGTACCACGGTTGTTTTTTGGCGGTTTCAAAAAATTGGCGCAATGCGTAGTCGGTGTAGCCTATGCACTTGTGAACCTCCAATGTGCCTTCGGGAAACTTGCCTTCGTATTTTTCTGGTATCTGAAACGGATGATGGCTTGTGGCTGTAAACACCGCACTTACAAACGGTTGCTTAAAAAAGTTCATCTCGTTGCAAAAATATTGAAGAAACGGTTCGTCCCAAATAGCCCAATATCCATCGAACTCTGCCTCGCCGCCAAAACGTTTGCTTTGGTCAAACTCGGTGCGTCCGAAATAATCGTCGAAACCCGTTGCATTGCTAAACGCCTGAAATCCCATGCTGCCGTTTTTGGCTCCGTGGAAAAACGCCGAGTAGTAACCCTCTTTTTTGAGTTCGCCGGCAATGCCGCTAAGGTTGTTGAGTGCGGCGGGTGTTAGGAAAAACGGCTCTACAAAATATGGAATACTACTCAAAACGCTCGGCATTCCGTCGATAGATTTGCGACCGTTGGTATAACTATTTGTAAACCAAAGGCTATGCTGCATAAGACTATCCACAAAAGGCGTATAACCTTGATAATTGCCGCCGTCGATGTCGGGGTTATAACTTTTTATAAATTCGCGTGCAAAACTCTCCACAATAAACACCACCACGTTTTTGCCCTTGCCCTTAGCGTTGGCAATAATGCTGTCAACAGGCTGATGCAGAGGAGTGTAAATGCTGTCTAATTCGTTTTCGGCAAAATATTGAGGAGTGTTAAACGGTTTTTTGTTGATGGTGCGGAGTATGCTAAACGGCGTGTTGAGAATCAACGGCGCTTCTACCGGCGAACTTATGTATTGATTTGCGTTGCTGAGAGTTATGGGGCGTGTGCTGCGGTCGATTCCTCCGCGCATTCCTATAGCGCATAGTGCAACGGTTATCAGCACAAATACCACTCTTAGTGCATAATATTTTATAAAATCAACAATTCCGTACAAAGGTTTGTTGCTAAGCGGATTCTTATATAAAAATATTAGCATCAAAGCCATTACTCCGGCAGCAATAAGCAGATACCACGAGTTGCAAGCCTCAGAAAAAATTATAGACCCAAGATTGTCCTCGTTGCCAAACTCGCTGAATACTGTTGCCGTTGTACGACGTCCTGTAAAGCGGAAATAAACCACATCGCAAAGGTTGGCTATTATGCCGAGAGTGTTGATTGAAACATATATAATTTTAACAATTTTTGCGTAAATCCTACTGTTTTCTTTAAAGTGAAGTGGAAACAAAGCCAAAAGCAAAAATATCATATTTGTATATAATATTCCCGAAGTATCGAAAACCAACGACCCTTTTACAAGGTTGAGAAAATTGTCGGTAAAAATTTTGCCCTCGTAGTAATTGTAATTGAGCGTGAGAAATAATGTGCGGCAGATGGCGTAGCAAATGTACACCAACAAGATGTCGAATATGATGTTTAAAAACGATTTAAAAATGCCTGTTTCTTTCATTGTGTTAGTATTTTTTCAGTTTGCAAAGAAACAAAATATTATTACCATCATAAAATATATTTGGAGTTATTTTTTGTGCTTTTTAAAATATAATCTTACATTTAAGGAGAATAATTATCCAATTACCTATTATTTAATATGTAAAATTATAAATACTAACAATTTAATCTATTACAAAAATGAAAAAATCAGTATTAGTTTTATTTGCAGCCGTAATGGTGGCTGTATCAGGATTTATGTTCACATCTTGCAACAAAGGAGATGATGATAAACCTCAAACTCCAGATTACGGAGACCCATTTGGCGAAGGTAATCAATATTCTACGAGACCAAAATTCGTTAATGGCATATTTATGGGAACTGAAATTGATGTTAAATGGACATCTGCAACCTATATTGATACCACAACATTCGAATATGAATTATTATGGAGTGAAATTCGTAATCTAAATGACCTAAAAAATCTTAAATCATCAGAAATGAACTCTCTTGGACGACAAAGAGATACAATATATCATTTTTCTATAAATTCAGGTTTATTTGAAGTTGCCAGAGGCTACCATCTTCGTTTAGTTACTCATTATTGGTACAATAAAGAAGAACGTCAAATTGAAACAGAAGGATCTAGTATTACTTTTACTAATTTTTAATTGGATTGAATGTTTTGATAACATTTTTACTTTACCAAACTGTGGAATAATTTTCCAACCCCAACAAAAAAAATGTCATAATTGATACAAATATCAGAATTATCTCTATATTTGCTCGGTAAAATTTCAAACCAATTAGTATTATAACACAATGAAAAAAACAGTTTATTTATGTGCTGCGGCACTTATGACTGCTGCCGTTGCCTGCGGCGGAGCACAAAACAACCAGAACGAACAGCAGGAACAAACTCAAGAACAAGCAACCGAACAAACCGAAGAGGTTGCTGAAGAACCCGTTGCTGAAAAAGGTTTCCCCTGGGATTATCCCGAAGGCATCAAAGCTGAAGGCTTAGAGGCTGGACAAACAGTTCTCTCTATCCACTCTTTCTATCCCAACAAATTGAAAGAATCGAAAGATCCTGCCAACGAAACTTACATTTTCTACAATGCCGTTCTCAAATCAGTTGGCGAAACTACTTCAGTAGTAGAAAGTTTCGGTAGCGACATCGAAATGCCAAACTCGCTCATCATTCCTATTCCCAAGGATCAGAAAGCTAAAAACGGCGACATTATTCTCACTTGGTGGCAGAGCGGCTCTGGTATGGAACGTGCTATTGTTACTGATGCTAAAAAAGCTACAGAACCCAAAATTGACTACTTGGATATGGACTGGACAGAAGATGGTAAAGGTTTTGCCAATAGCCATGCTAATGAGCAGATCAAACCCAACTCTTTTGTAGTTCTTCAAAACAACGTATGGCAACCCGGACAGTCGTTTGTAGTTACAGGTGATGAAAGCAATGCTCTTTACATCGTTATCAGCTGCACCGACACCAAAGTGCTCGGCTCTGGTTTCGCCGGCAAAATTGCTGCTTTTGACCGTAGCCAGTGCACACTTATTCCCCTCAACCAGCAATTCAACGCCGGCGACGAGTTTAAAGGTGAATTTGTAGGCAAACTCAAACCCGGTTTCAAAGTTGTAAAAGTTGACAACAAAATCGGTCGTATCTGGTGCAAAGATAATTTTGACAGCGACAAGATTCTTAGCATTCTTCAAGCGTTGAAATAGTTTTTCCAACAACTTATTATATAAATATCCGCCGTCGTTGCCTGATATGGGTAATAACGGCGGATTTTTTGTAGTTTTAGATGATATCTCTATATTTGCGAATTAAAAATTATTTCACGTTATGATACAAAAAACAATTATTACTAAGTTAGTACTACTCACTTTTTTCTCAGCTATTGTGTCGCAGTGTTGTAAAGCTCAGAATCTTGAGGTTCAACCTGTTAGTTTTGATTTTTCTAATCTATCCGACACCATTTTTCAGTTCAGAAACCTTACGGGCACGTTTAAGGCTCTTTATCAGGACGGTTCTTCCGAAATTGTTGACATTTCAAATGCTAATTGTCAACTAAACAACGAGAAAGAGGGCAAACAGACCGCCAATATTTCTTGGCATTCTTATTCGCAGACCTATGACGTATATGTGGCGGTAAGCACACGTCGTCCGCTGATGCTCAATTTGTCGAGGGTAAAATCTGAATTGCTCATTTTTGAACGTCTTAAAGGTACTGTTAAGGCTCTTTACTCTGATGGTACTTATGATATTTTTGATGTTCAATATGCTGATTTTGAATTTAATAACGATATTGTTGGTCGCCAAAAGGTGAAAGTTTCTTGGCACGGCTGTTCTGCCACACTTGCTGTCAATGTTAAAAACGACCCTGCCAAACCGTCGTTTGGTGGCGGAGTTTATCAATTGGAAACCGTGGCTTCGCTCAAATGGTTTATTCGTGCAATGGTGGCTGGCGGTACCGATGGCTACGATGCTGACCTTACTACCGAACTATTTGAAGGGTCTGACAAATACGCCGATATTCTTGTGCCAAAAATTGAAAGTTTTACACTTGTGGCTACTGTAGCGGGAGTTGCTCAGAATATGGAGAGCAATTCGTCACGTTTTACCAACTCTCAGAGGCAGTTGCTTAAATCTACATTTAACAACGATGGTAAAATTATTATCGAAAATGCTAAGGCTAAAACCACTTCTGGACAGTTGGTAGATTTGGGAAATTTGTGTGTTGAACCGTAAAACACTAATTTTTTGAATTTTTTTTCAAAAAAAAACATCTCTCATATAAAAATTATTTCGTATATTTGGCAAAGCAAACTTAACTTTAAGAATTACACTATGTCATACACATACAAATACCCCATGCCCTCGGTTACAGCCGATATTTTGGTGCTGAGGCGTACTGGCGTTTCGAGCCAAATTTTACTTATTAAACGTAGAAACGACCCCTTTAAAGATTGTTGGGCGTTTCCCGGCGGCTTTACCGAAGAGGGCGAAACCCTCGAACAATCTGCCTCGCGCGAACTTATGGAAGAAACCGGTATCGATTGCCAATTTCTTTCGCAGTTTAAGGCATTTGGCGATCCAGGTCGCGACCCTCGTGGACGCACCGTTACAATAGTTTTCTACGTCTATGTTGATGAGGACACCGAATTTCACCCTGCCGACGATGCTAAAGAAGCCGCTTGGTTCGACCTCAACAACCTGCCCGCTCTCGCATTCGACCACGCTAAAATTCTCGAAGAGTTTATCCTTGCAAAACATACAGCATAAATTGGCAGCAAAATTGTATATCCTTTACAAAAACGAGATACAATGACGATAAAACGGCTTATACTATTAATTGTTACATTTGCTTGTATTTGTGCCAACAATACTTACGCACAATACGGCGAATCGTCCGACGACCAAAAGGCAAAGATTATCTACGAGATTCCCCGTTCGCTAATTTGGGAAAACGACGAGGATATTAATCTTATATATATAGGTGTGGTCAACGGCTCGCAGCAGTTTTTGCGCACACTTCGCAAGGAGGCTAAAAAGGCTTATCCCGGATCGGGCACAAAGGTTATGGTTCAGGAGTTTACATCGGTTGACGAGGCTTACAACGCCGATCAACTGCATTTGCTTTATGTTCCTGCCAAACGCGATTTTGAAACTGCACTCAAACGTTTTGCCCGTCGTCCTGTGGCTCTTGCTACCGATAATTATAGCGATGCCTCAAAAATTATGATTAACCTAATCGACGAGGTTTCGGGCAAAGTGTCGTTTAAATACAGCAGCGCAAATCTCCGCAAAGTGGCAATCAGCGTTGACGAAAGTCTTACCAAAAACCTTCACGGCGAGGACACTTCTGCCGATGACCTTGTAAAAGAGGCTGTTAAAGAAACCAACGCCAAACTTACTCAGGTGCAAAACCAACTCAACAACAAAAACAAAGAACTTGCCGACAAACAACGTCAACTTTCTCAAAAAGAGAAGGAAATTGCTGAAAAAGAGCAAACTATCCAAAACCAAAATAAAAATATAGCCGAGCAAAAACGCGCTATCGACGAACAAACCCGCCGCATCAACGAGCAGAAAGCCGAAATGTCGGTGTTGCAGGCTCAGCAAGACGAAACTCAACGTGCACTTGACGCCGCCGCCGAAGACCTCCGCACCAAAACTGCCGAAATGGCAAAAATTGAGGCAGAATTACGTCCTATGCAAGAAAAACTCGCTGAACAACAGCGTATTGCCGCCGAACAGCAAGAACGTCTCAACAAAGTGGACGAAGAAATTGCCGAAAAGGAGAGTGCTCTTACCGAGTTGTCGTATAAGTATAATTTTGTCAATCACATACTTATGATATCGCTCGTGGCATTGGGCATATTCGTTGTGATGGCGTTTTTCATCTTTTTCCTCTACCGTGGCAAACGTCGCGACAATAAGAAACTTGCCGAGCAAAACATCAAAATTGAACAACAGAAAGAAGAGTTGGCAAAACTTTCTATCGTGGCAGATAAAACCGACAGTGCGGTAATGATTCTCGACCCCGAAGGTAATTTTGAATGGATAAATCACGGATTTACACGCCTTTACGGTTACAATATCGACACTCTTAAAGAAAACGCCGGCAGCAATATCCGTCAGGCTTCTAAGAATGAAAAAATTGACGAAATTCTCGATTCGTGTATCCGCAACAAGTCGGCTATGCTTTACGAAAACGAAGTTACCACTGCCGACGGCGAGGAAAAATGGGCGCAAACTTCAATCACACCAGTTGCCGACAAAAACGGTAATGTATCGAAACTTATCCTTATCGACTCTGACATCACGGCTTTGAAAAAGGCTCACGAAGAAATCCGTCAACAGCGCGACGAGATTGAGGCTCAGAAAGAAAAACTCGAATCGGTTAACAAAGAACTCGAAAAACTCTCGCTAGTGGCTTCTAAAACCGACAACTCTGTTATCATTGCCTCTGCCGATGGCGAAATCGAGTGGGTAAACGATGGTTTCAAACGTATGACCGGATACACTTACGACGAATATCGCGAAAAATTCGGTTCCAACCTCTTGGAAAAAAACACCGATGTGGAGGTGCTTTCAAATATCGAAACCAACTTAATAGAAAAGAAATCAACACTTTATACCACCAAGTCGCAAAATTCGCAAGGCGGCGAACTTTGGATTCAAACCAACCTTACGCCAATTTTCGATTCCGACGACAATCTCTACAAAATTGTGGCTATCGACTCCGACATCACCCAAATCAAAAAGGCGGAGGAAGAGATTGCTGCTCAGAAAGATAAGATTGTGGAGAGTATCCGCTATGCGCAGAAGATTCAGCAGGCTGTAATGCCGCCGGTAGAATATTTCGACAAATATCTGCCCGAACACTTTATATTATTGAAACCCAAGGATATCGTATCGGGCGACTTCTATTGGGGCTCGCACGTGGGAAGCAAGTTTGTGTTCACCGCTGCCGACTGTACAGGTCACGGCGTACCGGGTGCGTTTATGAGCCTTTTGGGTATAGCATTCCTCAACGAAATCACTGGTCGTATGACCGAA
>JAGCVU010000282.1 GCA_017962175.1 Bacteroidales bacterium
CAACCTCACCGACTGTGTGCTTATCAACCACGCGCCAATCGGTTGCAGTAGCGAGGACGCAAAATTCAACCTCACAATGCATATGGGTCTCGCACGTCGTGGCAAACCTCAACAAAACACGCTGTGTATCAGCACAAACCTTCAAGAAAAAGATATGGTTTTCGGTGGCAGCGCAAAACTTCGTCAGGCTATCAAAGTGGCAAAAGAACGTTTCAATCCCAAAGCAATTTTTATTGCAATGGCTTGTGCCACAGCCATTACCGGCGAAGATATCGACAGCGTTGCCGAGGAGATGGAACCCGAAGTTGGTGTGCCAATCATTCCGCTTCATTGCGAGGGATTCCGTAGCAAACATTGGAGCACGGGATTCGACGTTGCATTCCACGGCGTGTTGCGTCAAATAGTTGAAAAACACCCTGTTAAAAAACAAAAAGACCTCATTAACATCATTGCTCTTTGGGGTACGGATTGGTTTACCGACCTATTGAAACCGCTCGGTCTCAGGGTAAACTACCTCTTGGACTGCGCATCATTTGAGGAGATTCGTCAGGCGTCGGAGGCAGTGGCAACCACCACTTTCTGCGAAACTCTCGGCGGATATATGGGCGCGGCTCTCGAAGACCAATTCGGCGTGCCGCAAATCGACGCTCCTCAGCCTTACGGAATCAAAGGCACCGACGCTTGGTTAAGGGCTATCGCTAAGGTAGTTGGCAAGGAAGAGGAGGCTGAAAAATTCATAGAAAGTGAACACGCCCGAATCGCTCCAAAATTGGCTGAATACCGCGAATATTTCAAGGGCAAACACGGAATGGTGCTCACCGGCTCGGCATACGCTCACGGTTTGATAAGCGTGTTGGCAGAACTCGGCATCAAAAACGAAGGCGCACTTGTTTTCCACCACGACCCCGTTTACGACGGCGCGGGCAAAAATCAGGACACATTGAAGGAACTCGTTGACACATACGGAGATATACCGCATTACACTGTCAGCAAAACCCGCGCGTTCCAACTTCCGCAACTTCTCAACCGCATCAAGGCCGACTTCCTGATTATCCGTCACCCGGGTCTTGCGTCGGTAGCGGGACACCTTGGCGTGCCCACCTTCGCACTTGGTGACGAACACATTCCTGTTGGCTACGACGGCATTCTCCGCGTTGGCGAAATCCTCAAAGGCGTGCTTGCTCGAACCAAATTCAACAAGACCCTCCAACGCCACGTCCGCCTGCCCTACAACGATTGGTGGTTTGCCCAAACCGACCCCTTCAAACTCACCAACGACAAGGATGTTTTCAAAGAAATTGAGGAGAGGTTGGGAAATTGAAAATTGACAGTTTCATAATTCGTAATTCATAATTCGTAATTAGCAATGACTGAAATTAAAAAGAAAAAATCTTCGGTGATATCCGATGTTAGATATGCCTGTGCGGTGGGCGCAACCAACACCGTGGTAGCCATCAAGGGCGCGGTTCCAATCGCTAACTGTTCGCCGGGCTGCCAATTGAAAACAACTGCGATGCTGACCTTTGAAAACGGTTTTCAGGGCAGCGTGGCGGCGGGTGGCGGCAATATGCCGAGTGCAAACGCCACTGAAAACGACGTGGTTTTCGGCGGTATCAAAACCCTCGACAACCTTATCAAATCAACCCTCAAAATCTACGACGGCGACCTTTTTGTGGTTCTCACGGGCTGCACCGGCGAACTCATCGGCGACAACGTACCCGACCTCGTGGGCAAGTACCAAAAGGCGGGCTACCCAATCGTCTATGCCAACACTGCGGGTTTCAAGGGCAACAATCTTTTTGGTCACGAGGAGGTTGTAAACGCCATAATCGACCAATTTGTAGGCGATTACAGCGGTGAAAAACAAAAAGGTTTGGTAAATCTTTGGTTTGAAACGCCATACTACAATCAAAATTGGCGCGGTGATTATCAGGAACTTGCACGCATTCTCCGTGGTGCAGGTTTGGAGGTGAACGTTTTGTTTGGTCCTGAAAATCCGGGCGTTAGCGCGTGGAAAAAGATTCCGCAGGCGCAGTTCAACCTTGTGGTTTCGCCGTGGGTTGGTGTCAAGAATGCCGAACATCTCGAAAAGAAATACAACCAGCCGTTCCTCCACATTCCCGAAATACCCGTTGGCGAAGAGGCAACAGCAAAATTCATTCGTCAAGTGGTTGATTATGCGGGTATTGACAAGCAAAAATCCGAAGATTTCATCAAATCAGAGGCGGAGATTTACTACTATTACCTCGAACATTTTTCGGAATTTTTTGCCGAATATTGGTACGGAATGCCGAGCGAGTTTGTGGTAACAGCCGATGCCGCTTACGCCTTGGCTTACAGCAAGTTTCTTGCCGACCAAATCGGTCTTATCCCCAAGCGCGTGGTAATCACCGACAACACTCCGCAGAAATTCCGTCCCGCCATCACCGAATATTTCAAAAACAACATTTCGGAAGGCGTAAGCATCGATGTTGACTTTGAAGAAGACGGCTACGAAGTAGAGAAACTCATTGAAACTGTTGAGTTTACGGCAGGTAAACCGCTCATTCTCGGCACATCGTGGGAACAGAATTTGGCAACCCAAAAGAACGCCCTTTTCTTTGAAATTTCCACCCCCTCGTCCGAAACTCTCATCGTCAACCGCTCTCACATCGGCTACAAAGGCGCATTGCAGTTGTTGGAGAGGATTTATTCCGCAAGCGTGGGAGGAAAATAATGCATAATTCAAAATGCATAATTCATAATTTCGCCGTCCGGAGGGAAGTTCTGGCGGCGAAATTTGCACAATTTTGGTTATTTTTGAGAGAATTTGAGCCGATAATTGGAGAAAAAGGTTATATTTGAGCCGATTTATAAAAAACACTATTATGGGCAAAGACATATATCACCAAATGGCTCAGCGGTCAGCATAACTTCACGCTGCGCACCATTGCCCAACTCTCCGCCTTTTTCGGTGAACCGTTGGTGTGGGCGGTGGCGGCTTTTTTCCAATTCCAAAGCGTCTGTTCTATCTTCCTTTGTAACATATTATTAATCAAATATTTGACTTTTTTTCAAGGGACTTTTTACCCAAAACTTACATTTTTTCAAGGGACTTTGCAAATGATTGGTTAAAAATGTTGTCGCAAAACAAAAATTCTCTATTCCCCAAAAAACTTCATCTTCTGCCACATCAATTTTCTATAATCCCAATCATATTTAGAATAAAAATCCAAATTCCATCATTCTCCTTGCCAAATATTTCTCCCGTCTCTATTTTTGCAATTGTAAAAATCATTACAAAAAATGACAGACTTAACTACATATAATTTCAACTATTGCGTCGCGGCAACCTTCGGGGATACTGAATGTTCCGAGGGTGGTTTTGGCGTGTATGGACGATGTAGCGGTGTCTGTTGCCTTTTCTAATCGGGGAGTCGTTTCTCTGTCCCCCTGCAATTGAATAATTGCATAATTTCCATCTAAAATTATTGTGTTTTTTTAACTAACATTGCATCATTATGTCAGTGTATAACAACATTTTGGACACTATCGGCAATACACCGGTTGTTCAACTTTCGCGATTGGATACGGGCGTTAGTAGCCTGTTCCTCAAATTGGAAAATCAAAATCCGGGCGGTAGCATCAAGGATCGTACAGGATTGAATATGATTGTGCAGGCCGAAAAACGCGGTGACATCCATCCCGGCGACCTTATTGTGGAGGCTACGGCGGGAAACACAGGTCTTGGTCTTGCTCTTGCAAGTCGTTTGAAGGGTTACAAGTTGCTACTTGTGATTCCCGACAAGATGAGTACCGAAAAAATCAACCATCTCAAAGCCCTTGGCGTTGAGGTAGTTATCACTCGCAGCGACGTGGGCAAGGGTCATCCCGAATATTATCAGGATTTGGCGGCGAAGATTGCCAAGGAGCGCGGCGGCTATTACATCAACCAATTTGAAAACCCCGACAATCCAAAAACTCACGAACTAACCACCGCACCCGAAATTTGGGAACAACTTGACCATCAGGTAGATGCAGTGGTTGTGGGCGTTGGTTCGTCGGGAACATTGAGCGGACTTTCGGCATTTTTTAAGCGTGTGAGTCCCAAAACCGAGTTCATCCTTGCCGACCCAAAAGGCTCAGTGTTAGCCGATTACGTCAATCTCAACAAACTCCGCAACGATGCCGGTTCGTGGTTTGTGGAGGGCATTGGTGAAGATTTCATTCCAAAACTCGCTGATTTTTCGTTGGTAAAAAAGGCCTACGAAATCACCGACGAGGAGAGTTTTTCGGCGGCAAGATTGTTGCTCCGTGAGGAAGGAATTTTGGCAGGTTCGTCAACAGGAACGCTCCTTGCCGCCGCCCTCAAATACTGCCGCGAACAGACTGAGCCTAAGCGAGTTGTAACTCTCGCCTGCGACAGCGGAAACAAGTATCTTTCTAAAATGTTCAACGACGAATGGCTCAAAGAGAAAAACTTGAAAATTGAATAATTGACAGTTGACAATTGACAGTTGACAATTCATAATTCATAATTCAAAATTCGTAATTAGTAAATCATAATACG
>JAGCVU010000283.1 GCA_017962175.1 Bacteroidales bacterium
GGTGTTTTTAACTATGGCATATTTAATGCCGATTTTTGTAATAAAACCGCTGCGGAGCGAATTTTTTTCTACTTCGGCGCAGATTTCAGAATCGTCGGAAAATGAGTACGATACGGCGGTGCGCACCGATACAGGGATTATTGAGTCGCAATTGTTGAACTGCGAATTTGATACGTTTGCCGCCGATGCGCCAATCTTCAAATTGTTTATGGGACTGTAAATTACGCCCACTTCACCGCTGAATGCGTTGTTGCGTTCTTCGCTTTCGGATATGTGGAGGTTGTGCCAATTGATTTTTACACCTGCCGACACGTTTTTGCCGAGTTTCATCGCGTAGCCCAAATCCGCCTTGGTCTGATTATAAAGATGGTAGCCAAAGTTGTTGACAGCCAATGAGAAAACGCCTTTGAGCGCAGGCAGTGCTAATCCGAGATTCTTTTGCGAAAGTTCTTTTAAAAAATATCTGTTGTGGTAACTTGCTATAACTCCGGTAGATGAATATGCCGTTCCTGCCACGTTGTAGTGTACGGCGTCGATACCGCAAAGTGTGGAAGCCGCTCCCGCCATAGCCTCGCCCGTGGCAGTGCCGCTAAACTGCTGCGCACGGGTTGCTGTGGCAATTATTATAAAAAGTATCGCTATTGTGAGCCTCCTCATTAGTCCCTTACCTTTTTGAGTACCAATACGGTACGGTTTACATTATAAATAGAGAGGATATAGTGTCCGTCTTTTTGTAGGGAGAAAAACTCGGTGTCGTCGTCAATACGGTTAAATCCGCCGTATTTTTCGTCGTCGCTGTTGAGAATGATTTTGTAAACACCTTTTTCGGGAATGTAAAACTCATAGTTGGGTATGCAGTTGGTAGGATGGAAGTTAAATACAAAAATCAGTCCGCCCTTCTGCTCCACTATGGTGTGGTTGTAGGTGTCCATATTTAGTTGGCGTCCGTAGAGGTCTTGTAATACTCCGTACTCTTTTACAAGTTGTATCATATCAGCGTCGAAATCACTTAAATAGTGATATTTCAAAAACTTACGCTCTATCAAACTCCATTGTCGGCGTGCGTGGTGATAACTCCAACCGTTGCCCTCGCGCGGAAAATCTATCCATTCGGGGTGACCAAACTCATTACCCATAAAGTTCATATAAGCCTGTCCGCCGTTGACGATTGTAAACATACGAATCATCTTGTGGAGGGCAATTCCGCGGTCGATGATGAGGTTTTGGCGGTCTTTTGCCATATCAAAATACATATCCTTGTCCATCAGGCGGAAAGCGATTGTTTTGTCGCCCACAAGTGCTTGGTCGTGACTTTCGGCGTAAGCAATGGTTTTTACAAACGGCAGACGGTCATTGAGCACGTTCCACATCTGGTAAATGTTCCATTGGTCGTCGCTCTGTTCTTTGAGAATTTTAATCCAAAAATCGGGAATACCCATACCGAGACGGTAGTCGAAACCAATTCCGCCATCTTTGATAGGAGCGCAAAGTCCGGGCATTCCGCTCACGTCTTCGGCAATGCTAATCGATTCTGGATTAATCACCTTCATCAGCGTGTTGGCAAGTTGCAGATATGTAATTGCGTCAAACTCAACGCCATCGCGGAAATATTTCCATTGGTCAAACGAATCTATATTGCCGTGGTGAAAATACATCATTGAAGTAACGCCGTCGAAACGGAAACCATCAAAATGGAACTCCTCCATCCAATAGCGTATGTTGCTGAGTAAGAATTGAATAACTTCGTTTTTGCCGTAGTTAAACAGTTTGCTGTCCCATTGCGGATGTTCGCCACGTCCGCCCGGGTGAGTGTATTGGTAATCGGTGCCGTCGAAACGGTTGATTCCCTCGGTAGTGTTTTTAACTGTGTGAGAATGAACAATATCCATTATTACTCTAAGACCCTTGTCGTGTGCGGTTTTAATCAAGTGTTTCAACTCTTCGGGAGTGCCAAAACGCGACGACGGGGCAAAAAAGTTGCTCACGTGGTAACCAAACGAGCCGTAATATGGGTGCTCGGCAATAGCCATTATCTGCACAGTGTTGTAGCCCATTCGCTCGATATGCGGTAACACATTGTCTTCAAACTCTTTATACGTGCCCACGCCTTCCTTTTCCTGAGCCATACCGATGTGACATTCGTAAATCAGCAGCGGTTCGTTTTTGGGCGTAAACTTCTTGCGTCCCCACGAAAATTCCTTTTCGGGACGCCAAACCTGAGCGCAGAAAACCTTGGTAACATCGTCTTGCACTGCGCGTGTGGTATATGCGGGCAGACGGTCGGTAACAGAATCGTCGGCGCCAATCACTATCACCTTATATAATGAGCCGTGAACAAAAGTCTTAGCGTATTTTTTATCGTCGAGAAAAATTTCCCAAATGCCGTTATCCTTCTTTTCCAATGGGTTAGCGGTACGGTTCCACTTGTTGAAATCGCCAAAAATGAATAGTTGCTTAGCCTCGGGAGCCCATTCGCGATAAAACCAACCCTTTTTGTCGGCATCGTAGTTGAGACCGAGATATTTATACTGACCCGCAAAATCCACGAGGGTAGGGTAGTACGATTCAAGTTCGTGAAGTTTATTGACGAAACGTTCGTGACGCTCAATAACATCCTGTTGCACAGGGTTTAGCCACGGGTCGTCGAGAATAGCCAAGTGGGGCAGGGGAGTTCCTCTTTTTTTAACCGCAGTTTTTTTTGCGGTGCTTTTTGAGTTCGTTGTCTTTTTTGCCATAATATCGATTTTTAATAATGAGCGAAGGTAAGGAGTTTTGTTGATATCTCGAACAAAAAAGGACAATTTTTTTTGCTAATGAATAAAATTTGCTCAATAGCACGCCAAACCATCATATTAGTCTTCTCTATATTCTAATACATCGCCCGGTTGACAATCCAATGCCTTGCAAATGGCATCCAATGTTGAAAACCTAACTGCCTTGGCTTTGCCGGTTTTTAAAATAGATAGGTTGGCTTGGGTGATGCCGATTTTTTCTGCAAGTTCCTGCGACGACATTTTGCGTTTTGCCATCATTACGTCAACATTTACTATAATACTCATAATTCTGATTATTAGATTGTTAAGTCGTTTTCTTCTTTTAAATCCTTGCCCATCAGTATTATCTGTGAAACCACCATCAGCGACAATCCCATAATAAGGAACATAATGTTGGATTCGTTTTTGTATACCACACTATGATATGCAAGGTGTATGTTGTCAATCATATATTGAGCAAGGATGTATGAACCAAGCCATTTTACCAAATATATCACACAAAGAATGATTCCTATCTTTTCGATATTTTTTGAAATTTTAGTCACAAAGATTTCTCCTTTTATGATGCTGCGTATTGTTTTAAAAATGATTGACAATAACCAAATTGCGATGGCTATTCGACAGATAGAGAAACCAATAGAAATCCCAATAAAACCCGTTTCATTTGTAGTATAAGGTACTGAAAATTTAAGTTCTACTTTTTGTAAGTTTACTTCGCATGTTTGATCACCTACCTTTGAAATCAACACTTTTCTGTCATCGTAGTTATTGGCTACAACGTTTACTTTGCATGAAAACCATTTGCGATAGGTAGTGTCTCCATTGGCTGGGGTATGTGAGAAATCGATGTCGGAAGGATAATCTACCAATTCCATTTGCTCTCCCACCTTTTGTACAGAAGAAGAATGTTCAACGCGTAATGTGTTTGACAATGCCGATACTATTATAACTAATAAAAGTATCAAACTGTAAATTTTAATCTTTTTATTCATAATTGAGAAATTATTATTGTTAAACGATAAATTTTTTCGGTGCAAAAATAAGTCAAGGTTTTTTGTTCTCCAAATTTTTTTGCAATTATTTTATCGTAAAACGATAATTTTTTTTTGAGATTCGTTTTTTTTGACTATGGGTTGCTAAAATATTTCATTCACCCTGCAACCATCCGCCGCGTTACCTTGTCTATATTTAAAATGGTGAAACAAAATTTGCACAAATTACAATTTATTGCAATATTTTACAAACCACTCCGTTTTACTAATATAGAACAAAAGGCGGCCTAATGAGCCCCGGACAACTAAAAAATAAATTGCCTATGGAAAAAAATTACACACTATTACTTTCCATCGATAACAACAGGGTTTCGCTGATAAACCCGTCGGACTTGCTCCGCGAAGAGAAAAAAATCAATGAGATGCTCGACAGCGTACTTTTAACACCGTCCGACGATTTGATGGATAACATATTCCGCAAATGCAATATCGCATAAGTTGACAAGTTATCATATTTATGATTAAAAAAACAGGGCTTTTTGTCCCTGTTTTTTTTATACAAAAAGTTGCGTATTTTAGAAACTTTGCTTATCTTTGCATTGCCAATTATGTGAAATTGATGAAAGAAAAACCTGTTTTTGAACTGTTATTGACCCAAGAGGCACGCGATTTTTTGAAATCTCTATCCAAGGATGTTCGCAGCAAAATTGGTAGCAATATCCGCCGAATCCAAAAAGGAGAACGCAATATTGAGATTTTTAAAAAACTTGAAAACTCCGACATTTGGGAGTTCCGTACCCTTTATAATAAGGTAGCCTACCGACTGTTTGCATTTTGGGATACCGAAAGCAATACATTGGTGGTAGCCACTCACGGTATAGTTAAGAAAACTCAAAAAACACCCGCCAAGGAGATAGCCAAGGCAGAAAGTATAAGGAAACAATATTTTGATAATAAAAACCATTGACTATGAAACAATTAGGTGATTTGAAACTATATAACTTTGAGGAGATACTCGAAGAAGATTTTGGCCCCGAAGGTACACCCGAACGCGACGAGTTTGAGCGCGGAGTTGACGAATCGGTGCAGGCATACAAATTGGGCGAAGCCATCAAGCACGCAAGAATTTCGCAAAACCTCACCCAAGAGCAACTCGGAGAAAAAATCGGCGTTCAGAAATCGCAGATTTCAAGGTTGGAACGCGGCCGTAGCATCTCTCTTTCAAGTATTTCGCGAGTGTTTAAGGCAATGGGTATTCCTTTGACACTTGATATGGGTAAGATGGGAAGGGTGGCTCTTTGGTAAAAAAAAATTATAAAATTTCAAAAAAACATTTGTTTTAGACTATTTTTTTTTACATTAGCCGATTATTTTAAAAACACTTTTTTTAATGGATTTTCTTGAAAATTTGGCGTCGCTGTTTGTTTACAACCCCGACGAACCATTGATATTCAGTAGCGGCTCGTTTTTGGTGCTGTTTTTGGCGTTTATTATCATCTACGCCGGAATCAAAGAGCGCAAAGTGCTGACGTCGGTTTTTGTGGTGGCGTTCAGCCTGTTTTTCTATTACAAGAGTAGCGGATTGCACGTTATCTTGTTGGTTGCCACTACGATACTTACTTATGTTTTTGGCTATCTTCTTTCAAAAACCGAAAATGAATCGCTCAGAAAAATGTGCCTCGAATTGGGTATCGTACCCGGACTTGGCGCGTTGGCTTATTTCAAGTATACAAAATTTTTTATCACTAACCTCAACCAAATTATCGAGGCCAATTTCCCTATTCTCGAAATTGCTTTGCCGGTGGGTATTTCGTTCTATACCTTTCAGAGTATCAGTTATATGATCGACCTCTACCGCCGCAAGGTTGACCCCGCCGATAATATCCTCGACTTTGAGTTTTACCTTGTGTTTTTTCCGCAGTTGGTGGCTGGCCCTATCGTTAAGGCAAACCATTTTCTGCCGCAGTTGAAACAGAAGCGCAACATCAC
>JAGCVU010000284.1 GCA_017962175.1 Bacteroidales bacterium
ATAGAGCGAAAGTCCAAGAATTACGCCGCTCTTGTAGTTGTGCTTGCGGATAAACAGCGCGGCGGGCAGCGCAAAACAGAAATACGACCCATAAAACGCAAACTGAATAAGCGATGTCTGCGCGTCGGACATCGACATAATGCGTTTGAATGCGCTCAACAGCGTGTCGGTCATATTGTTAGCCAATCCCCACAGAAAAAACAGCGAGGTGATAAGGCAAAACGGAATTAGGTATTTTTTCTCAATTGTCTTCATAATATCATAAAAATTAGTAGTGAGGGTTTACGAATTTTTCCAACTTACCCTGAACTGCGCACCGATAATCTCGCGGACTTTTGCCACAACCTCCTCGTCGGCGGGAGTGGAGATGAAGTCGATGTTTTTCAATACATTGTCGGGATTGGTGGTGGAGAAGAGGGTTGATGCAATGCGATTGTTGCCAAGGCTGTACTGCATTGCGAGTTTCTCGATCGGATAGCCGATTGAATCGCAGTATTGGGCGGCTTTGGCGCAGACATCGCGCAACTCTTGGGGCGCAGGATGCCAATCGGGTGCGCCGCGCATTGTCAAAAGGCCCATCGAAAGCGGACTCGCGTTGATGACGCCGATGCCACGGCTTTCGAAAAAGTCAAGAAAATCAGTGAGTTTGTCGTCGCAAAGTCAATAGTGGCAGAAGTTCAATACCGATTCCACAGTGCCTTTGGGAGTATGCTCCACCACCCAACGGAGGTTTTCAAGTTGGAGGTCGGTGATGCCCACGTGTCCAACAACACCCTTTTCGCGGAGTTCGACGAGTGCGGGGAGGGTTTCGTCGCATACCTTTTGTAATCCGCCGGGCAGTGCCGCCTGAAATTCAATGTCGTGGACGTTGATGATGTCGATGTAATCCACGTTGAGACGATCCATACTCTCGTAAACGCTGTCGTGGGCGCGTTTGGCGGAATAGTCCCAAGTGTTGACACCGTCCTTGCCGTAGCGACCGACCTTCGTGGAGAGGATGAATTTGTCGCGGGGAATATCCTTCAACGCCTTTCCCAAAACGGTTTCGGCTTTCAGGTGTCCGTAATAAGGCGACACGTCGATAAAGTTGATACCATTTTCCACAGCGGTATGCACCGCCTTGATTCCGTCCTCCTCTTTAAGCGAGTGGAAAACCCCGCCGAGGCTCGACGCTCCAAAACCCAATGCAGAGAGTTTTAAGCCAGTATTTCCAAGTGATCTAAGTTCCATATTGTATTAATTGTTGTTGTTCTGTTTTATAATTTCCCAATGACCGCCTTTATCGGGACCGATGCGCTGAATAAGGCCTTTGTCTCTGAGAATGGCAATATTTTTTTGAACATTGCGTGGTAGAATATGCAGAATTTCAGATAATTGTTGAACTGTTACCAAGGAATTCTTTTCTATTTCTACAAGAATCATATTTTGGTTTTCAGTGACCTTTTCTACGTCTTTTTCTACGTCTTTTCCATCAGAAAATTTACTATTCTTTTTAACTATTTCCCAATGACCACCCTTGTCAGGGCCTACACGCTGAATAAGACCTTTGTCTCTGAGTATTGCAATATTTTTTTGAACATTGCGAGGGGTAATATGCAGAATTTCAGATAATTGTTGGACTGTTACCACGGGATTCTTTTCTATTTCAACAAGAATCATATTTTGGTTTTCAGTGAATTTTTCTACGTCCCTACCTACGTCTTTTTCTACGTCCCTATCTACGTCTTTTTCTATGTCCCTATCTACGTCTTTTCCTACGACCCCATTTACATTTTCTACGACCTTACCATTATTTTTTTCAATAGTTTCCGCCACCAAATCGGTATTGCGATAGATGGTAACACGCACGCCGCCGCAGAAATCCTCAAATTTTGGTTCTTTGAGACCCGCTGCGGTGAACTGAGTTACGATTTTTGAAATGCCGCGCCCCCAAGCCTCAATGAAACCTGCCTTATAAAATGCAAACGCAATGTTCTTGTTGCGGGCATTGGAGGCGTGTGGCTCGTGGAGTTTGGCGATAGTGAGTTCTTCGGGCAGACGTCCGTAGTTCCAAAGTTCTATGCGGTCGCGCCAAACTTTCATCTGAATAGCCACGCCCATATAGTCTTTGTGGATAATAGAATTGAAAATCGCCTCGCGGAATGCATCTTCGGGAATTTCAAGCGGTTCGATGCGCTGCAAACCCTCGTAATGTATCGGCGAAATCAAGTATTTGGCTTTGAGGATTTTAATCACGGTGTCGCACATTTTCAAGATGTTGCCTTCCACGAGGTCTTGAAAAATGAGGTCGGTGTCGTCCTTGCCAAAAAAACCGATTTTGAAATACACACCCGTAATAAAATCCTGCGGACACTTGCCAAACAAAAGGATTGCGGCGTTTTTGAGTTTGCCGTCAGAATCCATAAGGTGAAGATTTTTCAAAACGTCTTCGGTGCTACTGTTGAGCGATTCTTCTGGAAGTCGCTGTGCATCAACTGATTTGCGCAAGAAATAATCTATGGCTTTTCGGTCTATGTCGTTGATGGTGGCCTGTTCGCAGATAATGTCGTCCCAAGTGCGCCCAAGTTTTTTGAGCACAAACTGTTGCAAGGCAATGCCGTTCAATTCTTGTTTGGTGCTGCCAGAACGGTAATGGTAAACGCCTTTGAGCGAGATAGGCACATTGCTCGGCGCAACGTCTATCTCGATGTAATCTTTGCCGCCCTTGGTGTGGACATTCACATCGGCTACAATGCCCAACAGCGCGACGATTTTGTTTGGAATGTCCTCTGAAAGGCGGTGTGCGTCCTTTACGCCACACACATTGCCGTCATCGTCGATACCGATGTAGAGTTTGCCGCCCTGCGCGTTTGCAAAGCCGCAAATCCACTTCAAATACTCGTCGCGCCAAGTTTCCTTGTATTCGATGTTTTGGTTTTCTGCGTTCATAACGTGTTACTTTGCGACAAAGATAGGGAAAAAATTGGAATAATAAAAAACTTTCTCAGCCGCTTGTCTATGTTAATTTCTTTCGCTATCTTTACGCCAAATTAAAGACAAAACATACGAAACAGATATAACTATAAACTAACATATTAAAACATTGGGCTTTACGCTCTTATTCTCCAATCGAAAAGGTCCGGAAAACTGATTTGTACACAGGAGTAAGTTGCGAGAGGCTCACGCATATTGCGTGAGCCGTTTCGTGCTTATTTGTGTACAAGGCAATTTTCCGGACGCCCTCGATTGAAATAAGCACACAAAAGAAACGGCTTCACGCTTTTTTAATATGCTTATACAATAAGGGTGTTGGCTCGCAACAGAGACAATTATGAACACCATTCACATAGGACACAAAATTGAGGAGGTTTTCAATAAGACGGAGCGTCCAAAAACCTGGTTCGCCAAGAAACTTAACTGCGACCCATCAAACATCTACCGCATCTTCAAACGCAAAAGCATTGACACCGACCTTTTGTTTAAGATTTCGGAAATTCTTGACTATGACTTCTTTACTCTTTACAAGCCTAATAAAGCGTGATAATTAATCACGAATCCATTGCGTAATATTCATAAAAGTATGGACAAATCGTCACGCCAAATGCTTTGCGGAGTGGAGATGGGGTTGTAAATTTGCAATGTAGAGAAACGGAGATGTCAACCGCCGAGGAAAGGGTGATGAAAACTAATACTAAATGATATGGGAAGAATATGTTGCCCAAGTTGCGATCACGAGAACGCCTATGAAGTAGGTCCAGATCGTTACTACTGCCCAGATTGTGATTTCGAGTGGGAGGTAGGTGTTGACCGAGATGGATTCGAAAGAATCGTTTGGTCTAACAGAGACAGAGACGATGATGATTACTAATGGTCTTTACTCGTCATTGATTGGGAAGTCAAATTACAAGACAAAGTGCTTATACCTGATATTGCACTTTGTCTTGTAACTACAATAAATATCATAACTATTATCTGCAAGTGACAAGAAAATATCTTAACTCAAAAAAACAATGGATAGACACTCACGTTTTAGGGAAGCCTGAAAAAAAGAAGTGTCTATGTGATTGTATATGGCGTGATTTAGTTCCTTTTGATGTTATTGATTACATTGATTTCCAATCCTTAGTGGACTTCAAGAAAAAGACTGTTGGACAATATGATATTGATAATCCAGAAGATTTTCGAATTCTAAAAACTCTCAGCATTGATGACAAGCGATATGACCTTATCATAAGTGTTTTAGAGCCGAAGGAAGATTCTCGCAAAACTTCATATCAATTTTTTATTATCTTTACAGAACCGGTCAACAATGTTCCTTTCAATTACAAACGGTCTGTAAAAATTGTGATTCCTTACAACTATATAAATAAAAAATTATGCGATGAAATATCTACTGCAATGGTGTCTGACTCCTTAGAAAAGGATGAAAATTTTAGTAAGGTCATTAGTAAACTTTTTGATGACTTGGATTTTCCAACCATAGACAAGTATATATCTAAGTTGTTGCGTAATATATTGTTCAACTACCTTTGCCTCATAAAAATTAGAAAAATTAATGAAACAGACAAAGGTTATAGTGTGCTGCCACACGATGGTAAATACTATATCTATAAAGATGGCAACAAAGATTGCGTTGTTTGTGTTCCAAATCAAAATGATGCAAATATCATTATTGAACGATTAATTGGAAAAGGGAAAAGAGGTAAAAACGCCAAAATAACCTTAAAAAGGAAAACCATATATGTGGTTTATTTGAATCCATCTGAGTCCTTTGTCAGTCCGGAAAATCCTCAAATTAAAGTTCTATCAGTAGAGGATTTTTTGAATGAAATGGGAGAAAACAGAGATGATTCTGAACTGTCAAAGCTGGAAAGTCAGATTAATTACCTTAAAAATCTCCGTTGTGCAGATGATGCAAATATTTGTAAGCCGAAAAGCTATACACGAAACAAAGAAATAATCGAAGAAGTTAAATTTCTTTTTTCTTATACAGAGGAGATTTTCTCTGTCAAAAAAGGTTCAGTCGTAACAAAAAGTATATATCAAAAAGAGTTTAGCAGAATAATAAAAGATGATGAAATATTTGACAATGGGCAATTTGAACAATGGAATGATATAATCATTACCAAACGTGTCCCCTATGAAATGTTAAAGGGAAGTTCTTTGTGTTATTATTACAAGGATAAAAGAACAAGTCAAATAATAAAAGTAGATGAAAAAAAATATGCCATTAGACAAACAATTATTGTACCTGAAACAGAGGATACCGCCTGTAAAATAAATGAGTCATTGTTTAAAGAGTGCAGGGATTTTGTTAGTGGTACAAAAGACAATCTTGTACAATGGAATGAAAAAAATTGGTTCAACTATTTGTGTTCCGTAAATTTGATGTATGCGTACAAGAAACAACATCAAGATATGATTATCCCTATTGATTTGAAAGAAGTGTACAATTGTTTGTCTGAATTAAAAAAAAGTCCTATGAAGTTGCGTTATTCAGATAATCGTTTACTGATTTCTATCGAGGTTGAACATAGAAAATACCAATTTGTTTTTGAAGGTTCTGAAAAAGATTCGAAAGACTTGCAACAAGGTAAATTAGTAGGCATAAATCTCTTTTCAATAGCACCAATTCTTTATGAGTATTCTTGTTATTTGTTGCAAAAAACAACATAAATAACGATTGTATTTGATGCTGTTATCTCGTCTCTTGTCGATGAATACGCCCCGTTCACAATCCATTCCTCCAAAAGTCATCAACCAAAAACTAAACACCTTGGTCTTGTGCATCGCTCCACGTTTTCAACGCTTCGGCGGCTTGGCTTGTATCTCATTTCGGGCTTTTTGGGAAGTATCGGGGAAGTTTACTGCCCCAATACTTCCCAATGGCCGCCTTTGTCGGGACCAACTCTTTTAATGAAACCCGCATTTTGCAATTTTTGCATATTTTTATTGATATGAACAATTGAAATACCTATCATCTGAGCAAGTTTTGATTGAGTTATGGCAGGATTCTCAGATATTGCGGATATGATGCGCTGTTGCGTTTCATTAACCTTATCATTAACCTTATCATTAACCCCATCATTAACCTTCTCATTAACCCCGTCCACATTCAACTCTTTGGCAAGGTTGATGTATTTTTCGCTTGCAGGACAATTTACCATCAGGCCGCCTGAATTTTCTTGTGGTTCAGGTAGTTTGGCATTGCGGAATTTACAGATATCGGATATATTATGGTAGCCGCGTCCCCAACTCTCCACATATCCCGCCTTGAAAAACACGTTGGCGATGTTGGGATTACGAGGTTCAGAGGAATGAGGCTTGTAGAGACTCTCCACAGGCACATCCACGGGCATTTTGCCAAAGTTCCAAATGCGGATATTTTGAGCGTAAACCCTTATTTGAATAGGAGTTGGCTTCATATAGTCGCGGTGAATGACGGCGTTCAAGAGAAGTTCGCGGAATGCCTCTTTTGGAAAAAAGAACGTTTCTTTGCGGTGGATGCCATCGTAACTGATAAGAGCCTTCATATACTTGGTGTAAATCAAGTCCATAGTCTTTTCCACTTGCATAATCAGAGAACCGTGTATTTCGTCTTGATAGAGAATGTCGGCGTCGTTGTCGGCAAAAAAGCCGATTTTGATGTAGGCGCAAGTTACAAATTTTTCGGGGTCGGGGTGAAAGCACATTACGGCGGCCTTGGTCAGGTAATCATTTTCGTACAGACGCAAATTCCGCATCAAAACCTCGTCTGGCACTTCCAACGATTCTCGGTCAAGGCGGTTGTGGTCGAGAGCCATACGTTTGAAAAGCCTTATCGAATCCCTATCTAAATCATCAACTTTGACAAACGGCACGGGAACGCTGTCCCACGTCCTGCCTTGGACGGCAAGTATCATCTTATCGAGTTCAAACCCTGTAACTTCCTGTGTGGTAGAGCCTGAACGTTTGTAATACTTGCCGTGGTAACTGACAGGGAAGGGATATTTTTCCACAACGATTTGAAGATAATCTTTACCGTCGTCTTGGTGGAGGTTGACAGCGCAAATCAATCCCATCGTATGTAGAATTTTGTTAGGAATGTCCTCGCAAAGACGTTTGCTGTTGGGTACGCCGCAAACTTCACCCAAATCGTCAACACCGACATAGAGCACACCTCCGTCGGTGTTGGCGAATGCACAAATCCATTTTAGGTATTCGTCTTGCCAAGTCTTTTTGAACTCAGTATGTTGACTTTCAGACTTTTGTAACTGCATATCCTATCGTAATGTTTTATTCCCACTCCACCAAAATCCTAAACACCTTGCCCGGTGCATCGCTCCACGTCTTCAACGCTTCGGCGGATTGGCTTGGCTTGATGATGCGGCTGATGAACTTTTTGATGGGGGCGTTGGCGTTGGTGAGGTATTTGATAACTGCCTCAAAATCTGATGGATTGGCATTGCGCGAACCCATAATGTCGAGTTCCTTCTTTACAAAAAGGCTCGTGGTGAGGGCGATGTCGGCTTTGGCGTAACCAATGCAGACAATGCGACCAGTGAACGCCACCTTGTTTACCGCCAACTGATATGTGGGTGTTGCGCCAACAGCCTCAATAACCACGTCGGGCGCGGGAAGATTCCATTCTGTGGCGGTGTTGTATGTGAATTTTGCGCCGAGAGTGCGAGCGAGGGCAAGTTTTTCGTCGTCAAGGTCGGCAGCAATTACAGTTGCACCACGCATAACGGCACGCACCACAGCACCGAGACCCACCATTCCGCAGCCTATTACCATCACGGTGTCGGTGTCGGTAACTCTGCCACGGTCAACAGCGTGAAAACCAACGCTCATCGGCTCTATCAACGCCGCGTCACGCAGCGAAACCTCACCACAAGGAATCACCTTTTGCCACGGAAGGCTGATGTACTCCTGCATTGCGCCATTACGCTGAACGCCAAGAGTTTCGTTGTTTTCGCAGGCATTTACGCGACCACGACGGCACGACGCACAACATCCGCAGTTGGTATAAGGATTAACGGTAACCACTTGTCCCGCTTTGAGTTGAGGTGGAACTCCATCGGCGGTTTCAACGATTGTTGCGCCTATTTCGTGACCCGGAATACGGGGGAAAGTTACCATAGCGTTGCCGCCACGAAAAGTATTGAGGTCTGAGCCGCAGAAACCTACATAACCGAGTTTCAACAGCACTTCGCCGTGTTTCAAAGAGGGTTTATCAAGGTTGACAATTTCTGCCAAACCGGGTTTTGTAATTTGAATCGCTTTCATTATGTATTTTTAAGATTGTTAACAACGTCCAAAGTTAGGGATATTTTTTGGAACGGAGAAAGATTTTTGATACTTTTGTCACAACAAACAACCACATACTATGTCCACCCGTCCGCCATTCGCACAAATATCATCGTATCAAGAGTTTGCAAAATACTATTGGTATCGCGAGGAGTTGCAACAGATATGCAAGTCGCTCGGCATTGCATCGTCGGGTATGAAGACCGAACTCTGCCGCAATATCACCCTCGGCGACCTTCTCGACATCTATTACGGCAAAAAAACTTACGCCAAATACGACAACTCCGCCCTTCAATGGAACCGTTTTGTAAAGGATTTCTGCGCCGACCCCGCCACCAACCGTTTCCCTGACAAACTCAAAACCGCCGCCGCCCTTTGGCGCATTGTCCGCGAGTCAACAATGGAAAAGAAGTACACAAGCGAGTTGTTAGAGAAAATTGACAATCAGTGATATAGGTGAAATGTTCAAAAAAAAGTTGGGAAAAATTATTCCCGAAATTGTGTTTTTTGCTAAATTAGTGGCTGCAAAATAAGCAAAACGTTTCACAAATTTTTTCATTATGAAAGCATTACAAACAGCCTTTTTAATTGCAACTGCAACTCTGATTTCTTGCGGCTCAGGCACACAGAATAATAATTCTAATCCGAGCGAAAACACAACCCAACCCACTACTAATCAGCCAAAAGTGGAGTTGACGCAGGAAATCCTGAAAGATATTTGGAAACAGGTGAACAACGGCGAAACCAACGATGATGCAGAATACACCGAAAATAGTATCTCGCTCAACGAAAGTCCTATCGGCACCACCGAAGTAAAGGTTTTCCGCATCGACGACGTTTCGTTCAAGGCTTTTTATTTGCACAACAAACTGCCGGCAAATCCCGAGACCTATCCCGACGGCGCAGAATATTGGTTGTCGGAATATGTTTACAAAGATGGCAAACTTTCGCAAAGCAAGTTGCAACCCGAATTGCAAGGTTGTTTTGGCATTGGCGGCAATTTTTCGCACGGCGACACGCTAACTTTTTATGACGCTGACGACGATCTAAAACTGTTTGTTTGGAACGGCACCAAAATGGAACGTATAAACGGCACAGTTTCATCAAGATACGTCGGAAAAATCGGTTCTTTTGATGTTACTATGTTTGTAAATGCGCAAGGTAGCAACCTCGGCGATAGTGTCGGATATTATTTCTACAACGATCGTCCCAACACCAAAATGAAACTTGTTCTTCGCAAAATAGAATCTCCCGACGCGGTTTCAAACGAGGTTGTTCTCGAAGAATTTACCCCAAAAGGCACCAATTCAGGCAAGTTTGAATGTACGCTTTTCACCAACGGAGGCGGTTGCGACGGCACATTTTATAATATGAAAAATGATGCCTACGCGGTAGTTTTGATTAACAAGTAAGCCACCTTGCGCCACCTTCTGAGCGAAAAATGGGTCAACACCGCGATAGAATGCTGCGTAAGCCAACGACGTTATCAGCATTGGGTGATGGAATCATTCTCAAAAAGTATGGTATGCCGCTGGTACAAAGAACGGAAAAACGCCGACTTTCTACGTGACTCTGAGGGTGAACCCGACCTTGAACAACGTAAAAGTGCTTCACGACCATTTTAATTCAGAACGAGAACACGGAATTTGGATGCCGATGGACTGTTTCGAAGGGTTCTGCGATACACTCGAATTTATCTTCGACAACTATGAGAGATTCCACTCGATAGTCCTCAAACGTGCTGCACTATGGCTCAAACGCCTTGATTGGCATCCCGCCTCCGACATCTGCAAACTACTATACAACAGCGACGAACAATGGGTATATTTTGCCTACAAAGATTATGTGTACGAACTACAAATGCACGGATACGAAAACCGCCTGTTTATCAAGGACGCCAAACAAGAAATCCGCATACTCCGCCATTCCATCCTTTGCGACGAAACCCGTCTGCGCACCGAATTCCTCGCCGGCAACAAAGTCCCAACCGTCTCCGGAGCCGAATACGACGAACCCACGTTCTGCAAAATCCTCGCCGCCGCAATTGATAAGGACGAGAAGGTGTTGGAGTTTGAAGAGGTGGCGAGGGAGGTGATTACCTCACAACATTCAAAATAGTTTCGGGCGGAGTTCCCATCAGCGTTATTGCGGTGAGTTTTTTGCCCATATCTTTGATTGAATGTCCGCAATGGAAAAGATTGTCGTCAATAACCAGCCAACGATCGTGGGATGGAGTTATCCAAACGTGTTCATTTATCGGATTGACCGCAGCGGCATTATGGGTGTTGCACAATGTTGTATGCAGGCTTCCTGAATAAACATCGGCACTAACGCCCTGTTGCCTGACGCCAAGAATGTCAAACGTGGCAGCATCAATGTAAGCAATCAATTATAACAACACGCTTTTGCGCCGATTTGACCAATTTTTCCAACAGAACCCTCGCCTCAAAAAACTGCCCATTGAAGAACACCTGTTCGATTGGCGGAAGATTGGTTTTGACAAAAAAATCAATTTTGTTTTGATGCTCGGCAAGTGTGGATTCGATGGCGTTAAAACGACGGTCGATGCGCTCCTCCATATAAATCAGGCGTTGGTTGACGTTGTATCCTTTCAGAAGGTAATCTTTGAGGACGGCTGTTGCCCAACGGCGAAATTGCGTGGCATTTGCACTGTTAACCCTGTAACCCACTGATATAATCATATCAAGATTATAAAAATCGATGTGGCGGGTTACCATTCTATTACCCTCCTGACGAACTACTCTAATTTTTTGAGTAGTTGAATCAGCATCAAGTTCGTGCGATTTGTAGATACTTTGAATATGATAAGTAATGTTGTTTTCCTTAACATCAAACAGTGTAGCCATCTGTTGCTGCGACAGCCAAACAGTCTCGTTCTCCAACTTCACCTCCAATGACAATTTGTCATCAGGCTGATAAAGAACAATTTCGCCATTGTTTTTCGGCGTTGAAACATCTGATATGTTGTGGGTCTGCGGCATAAGCGTTATAATTATTGGGCAAATGTACAAAAAAATTAGGGGAAAATGAAGGAGAAAGTCAAAAATTATTCTTACATTTGCAATGCGAAGTCTGCCGTTGGGCGGGCGGAGTATTTTTATAAAGGCGTTTATTTACGCTTTGTTACTGACTAATTGGAACTTCGAACACTTCAATTACTTTCCGTTAGAAACATTGCAGCGATAGATGCCCATTGGGTTATGTATATAACAACGGTATGCCATAGGTGTATCTGTTTGTGTTTACATACGCGTGGGTCTTCGTTGCTCGTTTCGACGGAAAGGGCAAGTTCGAAGGCCTCAATTAGTGGAACGGGCATAATAAGGTTCCACGCCTTTTTTATATGTAGAACGTCTGTCGGAGCCGCAGAAAATCATAAACCTATTATGAAACTGACAGTTGACGACATACGCAAAATGATTCACGACGAACTTGACCGTCAAAGGCTCAATCCTGCCGACCTCAAAGATTTACTTCACACCTGTCGTTCCAATTGCTACAAAATCGTCAACGAAAAGAAATTCAACGATTTAATGTTGCTCATCAACCTGTCAATAGCCATCAAATACAATTTCTTGCAAGACCTAGCGAATATTGTTTCCGAAGAAATGTCCGAAAAGTCCACAAATTAGGGACAAAAAGTCCACAAATCGGGAACAGTATAATTTGACAGGATGGAGATTTTCAGGTAAATTTGTAAACGTTGAAACCAAATCTTTGAGTAAGAGAAAGGTGGATACACAACCACAAATGTTGAACTATAAATCAAAAACTATTATGGATAAAATAATAGTGCTATACGGTGCTTCACATACAGGCAAAACGACCACAATCGTGGATGTTTACAATACCATTAATCCATATAAGACAAGCCCAACTCGCAAACAGGTTGGGAAAAATAAACTTGACTTTGAGGATATTGTCAATTACAAAGGACATACTATCGCATTTTTCTCGGCAGGGGACAACAGAGATACTGTTGGTAACGCCGTTGATAGATTCGATTTGGCTAAATGTGATATTATGATAACCGCATATAATTCGGGGATTGCATTTTTACGCTCTACATTTTTATCCAAGTCGAAACAGATTATCAAAGTAGAGAAGTTCACAGCAAATAATGCAGACAATTTACGTGCTATGAATGAAATTTTGTCTTTAATCTAAACTTAATTAATTATGGCAAACTTATTCCACGATAGGATAAAAAACGTTGCAGTAAACCTATCCGCCGGGCAGGTAATGACTTATGACGATCTGAAAAGGCGCATAGGACTACCAACTATTTCGTCTGCGCAGAGCGTTATGGATTTAATAAAAGATACTTGCGCCGAATGTGAGAAAACAGATTGGAAACTTGCAAACAAAATTCGTATATCATTCAAGGCTGTTCCATCCCGCCAATTGTGGTTGAACGGTCATTTGCATAGCAAGGATAGGTATGAGATAATTGGACGGTCTCTTGTGCCATTTGAACTAATTGACTTAATTGACTTCAAATCACTTGTAGAACAGAACAATACGTGGGGATATGTAGTGTATAATGGACGTGAATACGAATATCAGGTAAATCGTATAATTAAAGACCGTCGAGAAGATTCTAAAAAACCTGAGGATAGGTATAGTGTGATAATTTATTTTAAACGGTTACCTAATCCAATGCCCATTAATAAAAAAACATTTAAAATCGTGTTGGACAAGTATTGCAGTACAGTTGTTTCCGCTATGTTTTACGAACCAAATTATGGCGGAGAAAATGGAGTGTTTTATGAAAACATCTTCAACAATTTCAGAAGTTTGAATTTTGATGCCATAACTCCATTAAATAGCAAATCACTAATAGATTTGTTAGCGCGTTATCTTATTTTCGTTATCTGCGACCAAGATGCCAAACGTTTTGAAGGTTATACCGCATTTGAGAAGTATCCTTGCGGTAACAAAAATGAGTTAATAATGCTTTCAAAGGGCAATGACGAATGGATAATGTATGTGTTTGACAAAGACGAAGCAAATATTTTGGCTGAAAGATTGTCTAAATATTGTAATTCTTTGAAAATTATTTATTTCAGGAATAAGAACTTTGTTGAAGATGCCTATTTCAAAAACAGACGGGAGGATAATGTAAGGCTTATTTCAATCAAAGAATTTTACACTGCCATCGATATGACAGAAAAGAAACGTCTGTACATCGAAAAACAGGCATTGTACCTAATCTCATTAATTAACAATGAGACAATTGATTGGAACGAACAAATCTTTGAAAATATTATCAAAGAATACTATAATTGTCAAAATGGAATTAACTTTGACATACCAAATTATATTTTGGAAGATGCAGTCAACGTAATTACAGAAGGTATCAGGGACTACAACAACAAATATGATTGGTTTCACTATTTATGTGCTGCAAACATAATCAACCGATATGTGGGTGATTATAGAGCAAAACATCCCAATGAGGATACAAAGGAAAAATGCCACGAAGTATATAACTTCAAACCAAGACTGTATAACCATATAATACAATATCTTACAACCCTTAATAATGGTATTATAAATGTTGAATTGGATTATAATCCACCCAAAATGGAGAAGGTAGATCCAAAATTCAAGAATTACAAAAACTTGATAATGATTACAATAGAATTGGAAGGTACGAACTATTTGTTTTCATTTACAGGCATTGGCAGCAAGTATTATAAATTGAAAAAATTAGGAGTACAAGATGGTGTTTGGAGTGGAATTAAGTTGAAACCTATTGCACCGATTCTTTACAAATATTCTTATTGTTTAAGATGGCGGTTGCTAAAAAACATTTATAAAAATGGAGACAACGAATAATACAAGACATATTATCATCTACCAAAGCGAATTGGAGTATCTATCACGCTACACTTTGGACTATCCGAATATCGAAACAGGCGGACAACTGTTCGGTTTTTGGAAAGAGGATGGTACGCCCGTAGTAACCTTTGTGATTGGACCCGGGAAAAATGCAAACCACGAAGTTGCATTTTTTCAGCAAGACATCGAGTATTTGGAAAAAATTGGCAATTCGTTGACCAATTATCACGGTCTTAAACATATCGGAGAATGGCACTCACACCATACTTTGGGTTTGGAAAAACCAAGCGCACACGATGCCGCCAACATTCAGGACAAAGTTGATGAATATGGTTTTAGTCAGTTCTTGCTGTGCATTGGAACTATTTCTGCATCAAAGTCTTCAATAACGCCTTTTGTGTTCACAAATTCAGAAAACAATTATTCGAAAGCAAAATGGAGCGTTATCAATGGCGAAAGTCCGTCAAGGGCAAAAATTAAGCAAGATGATTTGCTAATGCCAAAAACAGATGCACCTAACTATGACGTTGAAAGTGATATTTGTTCCGAAATTATAGCAATGCCTGAAAGTGTCAAACGAATTGAAACGTATTGGTTCGCCGACACAAACAACCATCCGATTTTAAAAAGGATTGCTGACAAAATCAGTAAAGATGATTCAGGTAAGTGTCGTGTATTTATGGACGATGAAAAACACGTTTTCTTGGAAATATCTAAGAATCAAGATAAAATGAAAGTATTGTTCCCCGATGGATTTCCTCAAACATCGCCGGTGATTGAATCTTTGCAAAACTATCAAGCCGAATGGGAATATAACGGAGACATATACGATTCATTTATAACGTATTACAAACAATTAATCAAATAGTTGCGATTATGATGGATTACAGAAGATACCAAGCCGAGTTGCAAGTTCTCAACCAAAAGATGTTGCCCAATTCATTCAAATTTTTTGATATGAATACAAGCAATCCTTATGTGTTGATGGCGGCAGTAACAAACCGTGGTCGTGGTATGAGGCAAGTTTACACATTGAGGATGGATTTGGAAAATTTTCCATACGAAGCACCATACGTGTCAACAACGCAATTGCTTTACACCAAAAGTGGCAAAGCATTGGATAGCGCACAATCAGGAATGCATTGCTTGTGGAGCGAACACGGTGGTACGGGAATCTGTCATTATGGCAGTTCGTGGAATCCGTCCATTTCGCTCTACAAAGTCTTCATAAAGTGCAGACTTTGGTTGGAAATGTATGAACTACATTTACAAACAGGTATGCCAATAGGGTATTACTTGAAAGAAGATAAAGGTTAAACAATTTAAAATCATTAAATTATGCAGAACGAATTACAAATTAACTCGGATGGCGCATTCGAGTTTATGGGACAAGAAGTTAGGAAACAGGGCAAAAATCAATCTTCATACGAGTTGGTTTATCAACCTGATGGAACTTTCGCAATGATAACTCGCGGCAAAACTCCGCGACAGGGTGAAATTGTAACCCCTATGTCAGAAGACGGATTTGCTCTCTAATAGGCAATCACTATGGTCGTATATATTGACAAACAGCAAATTGTAGATTTTGCAAGAGATTCCTCGCAAAACTACATAGACGGTGTGGCATACGAATGGGAAAACGAAGATGTCGTTCATATTCGGACGACAAAATTGCTACACTCATTCGGAAGGGAGCGTCGTGCTTTGTTCATCAAGAACGATTCTTTCTCCGATGACTTCAAACATAAACAATATGCCTTCATTATCATTGTTTATGGAAATGCAGACACGCAGGTTTTGAAAAACAATGAGGAGGAGTATTGTGAAATTGATGCGGCTTACATTCCGGCAAAAGACGATTTGTATTCCCGAAACAAAGGCTTGATAGAAGTTGACATCTTGAAGGACAAGAAGGTTACAGTGATAGGCTTGGGTAGTTTCGGTTCTGTAATAGTAGCGGAATTGGCTAAGGCGGGTGTTGGCAATTTTGCACTATTTGATTTTGACCGTCTTGAACTGCACAATCTTTCGCGCCATTATTGTGGAGCAAATGATTTGGGGCGGTTAAAAACCGACGCCCTTTATGATGTTATCAAGGGAAAAAATCCGTATGCAAACGTTGAAAAATTTCCCATCGACATTAATAAAGATGCCGCCACATTAAATAATCAGATTGAAACGTCTGATTTGATAATCTGTGCTACTGACAACAACAAAAGTCGTTTCCTAATATCAGAAAGTTTGGTAAAGTACCAAAAAGTTGGAATTTTTGGCAGGGCGGTAACCCGTGCCGAAGGCGGCGATGTTTTTCGCTATCATCCGGGCAGTGCTTGCTATTGTTGTTTAGTCGGTAATAATTTGCTCAATCCCAACGAAGAAGAAATCTCGGACGAAACATCGGCAAGGCGCAATGGTCGTATTGCAGCATACGTATCACACGAAGATGCAGACGCGATGGTTCAGGTAGGTTTGTCGTCTGACATTGAACCGATAACCAATTTGATGGTAAAATTGGCGTTGGTTGAATTGTCCAAGGGTAAGCCATCAGGCATTTCAAGTTTGGAGGAAGAATTAACTTACGATTACTATATGTGGGCAAACCGAAGAGAACGCCGCCACATTAATTGGTGTTCGTATTCCAACAATCCGAATAATGGACCAACCATTTTGCGTTGGTATCCATTCAAACCTCTTAGAAACGAGAATTGCCCTATTTGCAGCGATAATTATAAACTAATAACTGACTAAAAATGGCAATAAGATATAATGAAACAACAGGTAATTTTGAAGACGACGATTCGTACAACTACCGAAGACGCTCGTATGGCAACCGTAACAAATCATACGGAGGCAACAACCGACAAAATTACTATCAGAACAGCAATCCTAACGGAGGAGCCTTCCGAAGTGCAGAATGGCACGACGGAAGTAGTTCGTGTGTAGTTACTTACCGTAACGGCAGAAGACAACGAATTCCAATTAATTACCCACATTGTGTATGCGGCGAAAATGATATGTTTTTTGTGATAGTAGGTCTAAACAACATCGACATCGGACCGAAACCAAGAACGTTCATCGGACCTTATGAGGATTGGGTAAGAGTCAGGGGTGGCAACAACCAAATGGACAGAAATAATCCTCACGTAATTGCAAAAATTTCATTAAACGACATAAGCGGATACTATTTTAATTAATTATGGCATACAGATATAACCATAAAACGGGTAATTTCGATTACGACGACGATGACGCAGAATCATCATACAATTATGATAATTCGTATGATGATTCAAACGATTACGAAGAACCTGAACCATATTTCGGTGATAATGTTTATGATTATTCTATGAACAAATATCGCTACAACAAGTGGAAACGTGGCGAATATGATGGCTATGATAGAACCGTAAATAATAATTCGGACGATGACACTGTCAGTTTGGGTAAAGTTTTATCATCAATTATTGACAAGATTTTTTGAGACAATGGCATACGAATACAACGATAGGACAGGCAATTTTGAAAACGTACCGGATTCGATTCCTGACGGATTTCCTCCAATTGAAGATAAGGACAATGATGATATATCTACGATACTTAAAATCGTATTTGCAACAGTAGAAATATCATCTAACTACTTTGCGTATCAAATTGGTTGGGGATGGTTGTTTTTTACTATTCCTGTAACGTTTTATTGCCTTGTCCCCTTGATCGAAAAAGAAGTAGTGAAATCTGTTAAAATACGGTCGTTTATTGGCTTTGTGCTAATAATGATTACGGTGCTTACACCACTACCGTGGTGGAGCATATTGATTGCGGTAGTCGCCGCAGGAATATTAGTTTCTGACGGTTCTAACAAACTTTTGTGATATGGGGAACAATTGGAAAACATTTTATACGGTTAACGCTGTCGGAGATGCAAATTGCATATATATCGCAAGAATTAAATGTCTAAACGCAAGTTGCGCATTTCCATTTGATGAGATATTACCACTATCCACCAACGACACGCCTTATTGCAAGAGAAAATCTTTTATGATTGATTTTGGTTATCAAAATGAAACATTTTTCACTAACAGGTTAAAACATCAAATATTTGATACAGATGAGTTTTTATTGTCTCATTACCATTTAGACCATTATAAAGGATTGACCAAAATTGCTGATAATTCCTTGTCATTAGAGAGGATTTATTATCCATTTATTCCTCAAATGCAAAACCGATACACCTTGTTAAGAGCAATGTATTTTATTAATTGCTTAGATGGCGGCGAATTAATTGGCTTGGTTCGTCAGAAAAATGCGACTCGGAATTTTGTGTATGAACCTGTTTATATTGGAAAACAAATATTCGATAACAAATATGAAGTAGTTTGGCCTCCAAGAACGATACAAAAAGAAACAAAAATTCTTTCTGATTTACAAAAAGGAATAAAAAAAATCGAAGACAAACTAAACGAAATACCTGAAATCAAAGATATTTGGGAAAAATTTAATCGTTTCCCAATAGATGCCCACTCATTATTATTAAAAAATGACCATAATGATAGTTTAGGATTGATCAAAGGTTCTAAAAATGATTTTCAACAATACAAGGAAACCATTAATTCAATACGAGACGAAATAAGAGACGTAACAAACAGATTCTCTGTTTGTTTATACAAAAAAAATGAGTTTCTTTTTTTAGGCGATTTAGAAAAAGAAGAAGTTGCAGTATGTGTACGGGAGTTATTTGAAAGAAATGGCAATAAAACCGTTTATGTAAAATATTTGATTACGCCACATCACGGCACAAAGAATCACTATTCGCCTGATGTTGATATATACTTGAAAGCGGATTATATCATATCAAGCAATGGTGAAGCGAGATATAATGATTATGCGAAACAATATGGTTCAATGAATTGCAACAGTCAAATTCATTGCACAAATGTTGATGGTGATTTTATTAAATCCACAATTGAATAGTAATTTATTATTTAAAGTCGTTTGTCCGAATTCACCAAATGGCTCATCAGTGAGTATAAAAACACTGTGTTTCCTAAAACACCGCCGCCTTAGTTGCCATTTTTTTGAGTGCAGAAAATGGTATGCCGATTCGAGATAACATCGTTTCCAATTTGGAATGTTCCTGATATGGGATTGTGAGTGTATAACAGTTTTTCTTGCAAATACAAACACCACCTTGCAAATTATTTCATATCTTTGCCCTTGCGGAATATTCCGTAAAACAACCATCAAATTCTGAACACCAATGAAAAAAACATTTTTTACACTCTTGACAACCACCATTTTAGCCGCCACCGCCACCGCGCAAAACATCAACAACCGCACTTGGACCGACGGCCTCGGCGGATGGAACTGTGGAAAGGCTGACAACGGCAACTACCAATTCATAGGCGGCTACACCGATGCAGGCCTCGATTGGGAACTCCAAAGCATTGGCACCGACAAGTTCAAAGTTGTTGATGCAGAGTTCAATATGAGCGGCAACGGCTGCAATGTCACCAAAATGAAAATCACCGACGGCTACGACAACGCAAACCTCGTGCTTGTGGCGCGAAATTCCAAAAACGTAATCACAGCACTTTTGGCGGAACTTACTGATTGGAATCACGACGACCAACTTCTCCTTGATATGCTCGACGGCATCTACACCGACTCTCAGGGCAAGGAGTACAACTTTGCCCGCGAATCGCTCAACGGCGAGAAGATAGAAGTGCAGGTCAGCGACGGCACTATGGCGCAATGTTTCAAACTCAAAGACGGCAAAATCTATTGGGTGGAGTTCACCGACAAGGGCATCGACCTCTACAACGCCGTTTGGGACGATGATAATCCTTGTGGATATTACAAGAGGTCAACGTTTTACAAATCTCTCACCAAGAAAGACCAAATCACCGAAATCATCACGGGGCAGTACCCCTACACCTCGATGAAATTGGTTTTGCCGTCACAATTGGATTTTTTCACCAAGGCTCAACTCCGCGTAATGCGCAACGAAATCTACGCCCGCCACGGCTATGTGTTCTCCTCCGCCGACCTCAAAGCACATTTCTCTAAAATGAGTTGGTACAAACCTCTCAACGACAATTCAAAAGTGCAACTCTCACAATTGGAGCAATTGAACGTGGATTTGATCAAGGCGTGGGAAAACAAGAGTGAGTAATCTGCGTTCCTCAAAGATCCCCAATATTCCCCTACAATATCTCCCTCGCTATCCACGCGCAAGCTTCGGCGTCGGCGAGGGCATGGTGGTGATTGTCTAAACGATAGCCACAGGCTGCCGCTACTGTATGTAGTTGATGATTAGGTAAATGACGAAACACACGCCGCGAAACACAAAGCGTATCATAAAATTCATAGTCGGGATAATCCATCTGATAAACACGGAACGCAGCCTTTAAACAACTTTCGTCAAACGGCTTATTGTGCGCCACCAATGGCAATCCAGCAATTTTGGGTTCCACCTGCGCCCAAACTTTCGGGAAAACTGGCGCATCCTCGGTATCTTCTTGGCTTAGACCGTGAACCCGCGAGCACCAATAATTGTAATAATTTGGCTCGGGCTGTATAAGTGAATAGAACGAATCAACTATTTCGCCATTCCTAACTATCACAATCCCAACCGAACACACCGACGAACGCTCATTGTTTGCCGTTTCAAAGTCTATGGCTGCAAAATCTTTCATTGTCAAATTTTTTCGGGAAACTCCGCCCAATTTTTTACCACAAAGATAATGTTTTTTAAGATTTGGCTGTGATTTTTTGAAATAATCAATTATATTTGCAGCAAATAATTCGATAGCAATGTCAAAATTAAAGAAATATACACTCGGAAAATGGTGCGCTGTGTTGGCGGCGTTGTTGGCTGTGATGGGTTTTCAAGCGTGCCACAGGGCGCAAAAGGTGGTTATCACCGACGATACACCTACTGATACTCTGAGCACTGTTGTGCCATCTCCCATACACGGCGAAATTATTGCTCTATATGGTGTTCCGCCGTCAAAATATAAGAAAATAGAAAAACAAAATATTGAACCAAAACAAATTGAAAAATGAACAAACTAAGAAAATTCTTAACAGTTAAGTGGTGCGCAATGCTTTCTACATTGCTCGGACTATTGGGATTTGCTGCTTGTGGCAGCAAAGAAGTTGATGAACCATGTTTGTATGGTCAACCGTACGCTAATTTCAAGGTTGATGGTGCTGTGTTGAACGAAGACGGCAAGGGTATCGAAAATGTAAAAGTTTATGTTAGAGAGCATTATGGCGATACAGCAGTAACCGACCAGCAAGGAAAATTCGAGTTTAACTCTACTGATATATTCCCTATGCGTGATTTTTGGGTGATGGCAAAGGATACAAAAGGCAATTACGAAACTGATTCTGTGAATATTACAACCAAATTTGAAGGCGGAGATGGTGATTGGTTCAGTGGTTCATACGCAACTACACACGATTTCACGCTCAAAAAGAAATCCGCAGAGACTACCGAAAAAAACACGACCTCTGAAAAGTAAGATGGAACTGTCGCTTAAAAAACGTATCGGTCTCGAAATTGCCCGAAGCATCAAAAACAATCGCAAAAAACTTCACGAACTCAGGCAGTTGTTTTGGGAATGTACGTTGCGGTGCAATTTGCATTGTCGGCATTGTGGAAGTGCGTGTTTGCCAAAATCGCAAATCGAGGATATGCCCGCCGAAGATTTTCTAAGGGTGATTGATAATTTGACGCCTCACGTTGACACACATTCGTTGATGATAATAATAACAGGTGGCGAGCCTTTGCTGCGCAACGACATCGAATATGTAGGTCAGCAGCTCTACAAACGCGAATATCCGTGGGGTGTGGTAAGCAATGGAATGTTGTTGACTGTTGACCGTCTCAAAGCGTTGATTAATAGTGGTATGAGGAGCGCAACAATCAGTCTCGACGGCAACGAGGACGACCATAACTATATGCGCGGAAACTCCGAGAGTTGGCAGCGTGCCTTCAACGCAATACGTTTGCTCGGCAAGACATCGGGACTCAATTGGGACGTTGCAACTTGTGTTACACCGCGAAGTCTTGACGGTCTCCACGACCTTAAAAAACGGCTTTATGATGTAGGAGTAGAGAGTTGGCGAGTGTTTTCGGCATTTCCAGCGGGACGTGCCGCAGAAAACAAGGATTTGCAACTCAACGGCGCACAACTCAGGCAATTGATGGATTTTATCATAGAATGTCGCGCCGAGGGCAAGCACGTAAGTTACAGTTGCGAAGGTTTTTTGGGACGTTACGAAATCGATGTCCGCGACAATTTTTATAGTTGCGAGGCGGGCGTTTCGGTGGCATCCGTAATGAGCAACGGCGATATTTCAGCGTGTCCTGGCATCAGGGCTGTGTTTAGCCAAGGCAACATTTACAAAGACGATTTATGGGACGTTTGGAACAATAAGTTTCAAAAATTCCGCAACCGCTCGTGGGCAAAGACTGGAATCTGCGCCGATTGTAAGTTTTTCCGCTATTGCGAAGGAGGTGGAATGCATCTTCATAATGCCGACAACTCACTGATGATGTGTCATTTGGAGAGGTTAAACAGCACGGAGTCTTAACCTCAAAACACAAGCGGCATTATATTTATTCCGACATATTTTTGATATATGGTAACTTCGGCAAGTTTTTGAAACCGTATAACTTAACAGCGTTTTCGCCGAGGAAGGCTGCTTTTTCATCGTCGGTGAAGTCATTGCTCTTGATTACAAAATCGTACGACATCTTGTAAGTGATGGCGCAGATGGTGCGGGGATAGTCGCTGCCCCACATCAGTTTGTCGAAGCCTACCAAATCTGCCGCCTTGCGGATGGCTTTGATTGCCGATGGATATGGGTAAAACTCGCTGTTGTACAGCCAAGTAATGCCGCCCGATTCGATATAGACGTTGGCATTGCGGGCAAGGAGAATTTGGCGTTCCCAATTCTCAGTGGTGGCAAGTCCAAAATGTCCGATGGCAATTTTGAGATTTTTACATTCGGAGATAACATACTGAAATTCTGCAATTTGCTTAGTATCGTCGGCAAGGCACATCGAGAAAATCATATTGTTTTCCTCCATAAACTTCATTGCCGGCAAAAGGTCGGTTATCGGTCGGCGAATGCGGTGTCCGGGAATTGCAATACCTTTGAAACCTCGTGAATACAAGGCTTTTACATCGTTTAAAATGTCGTCGGCAGAAATTTTATTCTCAGCTTCGGCATTTTCGAGACCAAGGCGCGGCATTCCGCAAACGAAGAAACGGTTGGAATATTTTTTTGACACTTCCAAAAGATAATCATTTTGGTAGCCGTCGATAACTTCCTGAACCACAACCGCTCCGCCAACCTGTGCATAATCCATATTAGCAAGGAAAATTTCGGCTGTATTCTTGCCGTCAACCATAAAAGGCGGCAGCATTTGGCGTTCGCCGTCAAAAAACATCGAGCGTCCGCGTGTGGTGGTGTAGAGGTGTTGCCCATCTACTATGGTATCTTGTTTGAGCCAAAGGTGGCTGTGAGCGTCTATTATTGTCATATTTTTCCTTTTTTTGTGCTTGACAAATATAAAAAATTTATAAAATAGTAAAACGAGGTAATGCCATAAAAATCTCAAAGGCAAAAAAATGCAATATTTCAGTTTTTTCTCCCGAAATTTGCACCGCCCATTTTCAATCCCTACCTTTGCACCGCAATAAAGGAAATGAACAACATGAAACTAAGCGAAATCTTGAAACAGGACATACGCTACAAAGAGGCTCTCAATGCGTGTATGAACTGCGGTATATGCACGTCGGTGTGCCCGGCGGCGGAGTTTTCTGACTACGACCCGCGCATTCTGCTCAATATTGTGCAGACTGGCGACGATGCCGAACTCGAAAAACTCCTCAAATCTGATTTTATTTGGCTGTGCGGTCAGTGTATGAGTTGCAAAACCCGCTGCCCTCGAAACAATGTGCCAGGACTTATGATTAATGTGCTTCGCCGTTATTCGCAAGAACTCGGATACTTTACCGAATCTAAGCGCGGTCGTCAGCAATATGCCCTCAACAAGGTGCTCAACGACAATATCCTCCATCAAGGCTACTGCATTGTGCCCGAAAGCGTTAAACCCGACCTTCACCCCGAACAAGGACCTGTATGGGAATGGATTTATCGCAATCTTCCTGAATTTTACGACCGTATGGGCGCTAACCTCCACAAACCCGGAGCAGGCGTGCTTCGCAAAATCGACGACAAAGACCTCAACGAAATACGCCGTATTTTTGAGGAGACCGGCGCATTTGAGTTGCAAGATGCCATCAACAAGTTTTCGGAACAAAAAGCCGAAGACCTCGGTTATGATGATATGAATCAATATTTTGTTGATATTTTTAAAGGAAATGTGTAATGCATAATGCATAATTCA
>JAGCVU010000285.1 GCA_017962175.1 Bacteroidales bacterium
GTAAATCCGTTGGGCAAACTCCGCTACTTGATTGAAGCCGGAAAAGTTATCGGCACAGTGCCATTCCCGCTACTCAAACTGCACGAAGGCAACGAAACTTACGCATTCGACACCTACGCATACAATATGATGAATCTCTACGAGTTTGCCTCCGACACATATCTGAGCGCAACCTTGGAGCACCATTTCAACGGATTTTTCCTCAATCGCATTCCTCTTATGCGTAAGTTGAAATGGCGTGAAATTGTCTACGCCAAAGGTCTTGTAGGCGACATTTCTCCTAAAAACAGCCGCGATAATGCACTACTCGACTTCCCATCTTCGCTCGGCGACGTAAACAAACCATACGCTGAAGCAGGTGTGGGACTCGAAAACATATTCAAATTTTTCCGTGTGGATGCCATCTGGCGACTTACCCACTTAGACACTCCGGGCATCACCAAATTCGCCATAATGTTTAAGGCTCAAGTGATACTTTAACATTATTTTAAAAAAAATCGAAAAAAAGTCTCCGCATTTAAAATATTTGTTGTAACTTTAAACACAATTTTTAAGTGCAGAAATCGATGGCCACAAAAAAGATAGTCAACACAGCAGATTTGCATAAATACCGTCCTCTGATATGGTACGGAGAGCCTGTGCATGCAAGGTTTTCACAATTGGAAACTATATTGAGAAACGGTCTGGGCGAGTTTTACGCCGACTTTTTGGCAGAACCGCTCATCACCTCGGGTCAAGCAAGATGGATGAGTGCGGCAGTGCCCAATGGAGTGCCGTTTACACAACTCGACCCACAAAAACAAGAGCAGGCACGAGTGTCGCTGCAGAATATTCTCAACAAAATCAAAAACTTTGCTCAAGAACTATTACAAGCCGACGACCCTCATCAAAAAGAACTTGGCGAACTGCTCTTACTATCAATTGAAGTGCCGTCGCTCGATGCCGTAATTGTTGACGGTGAACGTATTGTACTGACAATCTGGGGTTTCAGTAGCGAAGAATCGCAAAAAGTCAATTTTAAACTCGATGCCAAAATAGAGAAACCCGTTACCGCGGTGGCAGCAGATATGCCTACAATTTCGCAACCTGCACCACCCGAACTGCCGAGTACACCCGTAGCACCGCCATCGCAACCCACTCCTCCACCACCACCGCAGAACCCTCCTGAGCCTCCGCAACCAACTATGCAGACTCAGAGCGCCGGTGCTACTCCACCGCCACCGCCACCGCCACCACCCACTCAAAATAATAAAAAAGGACTTCCGGGTTGGTTGTGGTTCTTATTGGGACTACTGCTCGCTTTGCTATTGGTATGGCTATATTTCTTCTTTTTCGGAAAGCCGGACCCTCAAGACAAGAACAACACCCGCAACGAAAACAATGACCCTACAAATCCGGGCGACTACTCCAATCTGTTGCCCGACAATCCCAATGTGATACCGCCTATCGACACCACACGTGTGATTGTTGACCCAGAAGACCCGGGACGTCGTAGAGTATTTTCCGACAAGGTAAATATTGCTCTTAATAAAGGTGTTAACCCGTTGCAATTTGCACAAAAACTCCACGACCAATATGCCGAGGATTTGAAAATTGTTTATTGCGACACCGTTATTAAACTTATGCAGGTAGAAACTCCCGAAGGCGAATGGAAAGAATGGATGACCAAGCTCAAAGCTATGGACGAGGTTAAGCTTGCATTCTCAAACACAATGTTTTCGAGCGAGTACAAAGCCTCCGACCCCGGTTTTAAAGATACCAAAAAGTCGTGGTATTTTGATATGGTTCAGGCGTATCAAGCTTGGGACATTACTCGCGGCGACACAAGCGTAATAGTGGCTGTGGTAGACAATGGTTTTGACCTAAATCACCCCGAAATCAAAGATAAAATTGTTTCGCCCTACGACATTACCACCGGCAGCACCCGCGTTACACCATGCGGAGGCGAGGGCAACGAACACGGCACTCACGTGGCAGGCACGGCAGTAGGTAGCGGCGACAATGGTCAAGGTCTCTGCGGCATTGCTCCCAACTGCAAACTTATGCCCATCAAAATTGCCGACGACAATGGCAACATGCAAACAATTTCGGTTGTGGCTGGAATTCTTTACGCCATTCACCACAATGCCAAAGTGGTAAACCTATCGCTTGGAACATATTTTGGCGACGAGGTAGTATCACTTCCCACAAGTCAGCAAAATGAACTTGCCCACAACGAATATGCCGACGAAGCTGCATTTTGGAGCGACCTTTTTCAATTTGGTCTCGATGAAGATATTGTACTTGTAATAGCCGCTGGTAATCAAAATATTATCACGGGAATCGACCCGTTTGCACGTTCGCCCAAAACCTTAACCGTTGCGGCAGTGCAAAAAGGAGCAAAACCCAAGGCAGATTTTAGCAATCACGGCGAATTTGCCACCATTTCGGCACCGGGCGTAGATATTTACAGTAGCGTTCCGGGAGCAAGATTTGAATATCTCGACGGCACAAGTATGGCAAGCCCCATAGTTGCAGGTGCGGCAGCGTTGATGCGTTCTGCCCATCCTCACATCAAAGCCGAAGACATTGTTACCATTCTTAAAAACACAGCAAAACCGCTCAACAGCACACCCAAGATAGGTCCGTTGTTGCAAATCGAAGACGCATTAAAAAGTCCCGGCGGTGTGCTCAACATTCCCGACAATGCTACCAACGCCGATTTTGCGCAGGGCAAATGGAAAAGCACCACCGACCTATACTCTACCAAAGATTCAGTTGACATTTTGTTGTACTTTACTTTGGAAAACGGCGGCAAAGGTACTATAACATATTCGCAATCAGACGGTAAAGATTTTCGTTCACCGCTTTCCGTTTCTTTTGAAAACGGCAAGTTAATAATGAATCAAACCGAAGAAGCCACCAACGACAATTATCCCGACGACGGATATCACCCATACAAATTCACCTGTCAGCAAGACGGCAACAAAACCGACGGAGCCAACTGCAAGGCAGAATACGAGGGTGAACCGGCGGTAAGTTTCAAAATGATAAAAATTCTATAAACATACAAGAAAAACAATAAAAAGCAAAATGAGCCAACCCATAATAACCACCGACATATCGTCGGTAAGACCGGTTTTTACCGCAGGAACGAGCGAAAACATTAAACGCTACAACCAACTTAAAAAACTGTTTGAGGAGGGTAAGGAGTATACTGTGCTTGCAAAACCCATCCCCGCAGGGCAAGACAAAATTACTTGGCACACCGAGTTTGACGGTAATCCTGAGCCGTTTAACAAACTCACCGAAGAGGAACAGAAAACCGCCAAAGGAAGAATCAAATATCAGGTAAACCGCATGTACAAATCGGCTTACTATATGCTCCGAAAAGGCGACAAGTCAGAAATCAATGAGATTTTTGACATTCTCGACTCGTGCATCGAAATCCCCGACTACGACAACATTTTCCGCATCACCAATCCCAACGGGAAAGTCAACTATGTATTAATAAGGTGGGGGTTCATCGGCGACGACTTCAACTCCGGCTCCGGAATCATCAAAAAACTTGTTCCGCTCAAAGTGGACACCATCAAAATTAAAGTGCTCGACAACGGCACTCCCTCTGTCGACAAAAAAGTAGTGGTAAACCATTGCGGAAGAATATATCAACTTCAAACCGACAGTATGGGCTATGCCTGCGTGGAAGATATTCCGCTCGGCGACAAGTTCACTGCCGAAACCGACGAAGACAACTCGCTCACCGAATACATCTGCGACGGTAGCGACGAATATCACTTGCTCATTGGCACCAAGAGCGCCGATATGACTTTCAAAATCGTAGACAAAAACGGCAAACCGATACCGGGAGCAAATATCTCGTTCACATTCGACGGACGCACTTATCACGAAACTGCCGACCAAAACGGACGAATCACACTTCGCGATATTCCCGAAAAAACAGAAATTATCGCTACACAAGACGATATTACTCAATCGTTTATCTGCGATCCTCAACGCGACGAATATATTTTCAACGGTTCATCGCCATCGGCAGAACTCGAAACCACCGTTATCAACGATAGTGGCGAAACTGTGGCAAATGTGGATCTCACCATTGAATATGCAGGAACAATACATTCGTTCACGTCAGACAAAAACGGCAAGGTGTTAGTTGACAATTTACCCGTAAACACCGAAGTACTAATCACTTGCAACGATAAGAATTTCAACCGCACCTCAATCGACCTCACCACACAGGAAGGCATCAATATGGCTGAACTCAAGGTGAAAAAGAAATCAACCGAAGGTGTAATGAACATCCGCGTGCTCGACGACCACGGCGAAATAATTACTAACTCGCTAATTCGCTGCGAATTCGACGATTACAAAACCGAACTCGTAACCAACGAAAGTGGCGAAATCACTCTCAACAAAGTTCCATTCGACACCGAAGTTACTTGCACACAGATGATTGATGGTCTCGGAAGCCGTCGCCACAAGTTCCAATTCACCAAGGACAACGACCTTTACATACTCAAAGGCTTGAAAATTCTCGGCAAGGCAGCCATCTCCGACCTCGAAATCCATATTCAGAACAAAAAGAAACAGGATATTCCCAACCTCCGCGTTACCATCAGCGACGGTCACAAAGATATCAACCGCATCACAAACGAAAACGGTCGCGTATATGTAAACGAACTGCCACGCAGTAAAAAATACGTTATCACCACCGAATACAAAAACAAAACCACGCAAACACAATGCGAATGCACCAAAGACAAAGAAATTGTAAATATGTATGTTGGTCGCAGTCCGTGGTTGTTCTTGCTATGGTTGCTACCTTTGTTGGCAATTCTTGGATTCGTGATTTACAAATACTTAGTACCTGTTATCGTAGATAAAACTTCAACTCCTGTAGTGGTTGTAGATTCTACCGACACCAACACCCAGCCCGAGCCCGAACCGCAGCCTGAGCCGCAGCCTGCTCCCGAACCACAACCCGAACCAGAGCCTCAACCCGCTCCCGAACCTGTTCAAGTGGTTAAAGGTATTGTGCTCACCATCGTTGACGAAGAATCAGGCAATCCCATAGCCGATGCTACCGTGCATTTGGAGTGCAAAGGTCAGGTGTTCGACGACCGCAGCGATGTAAAAGGTAAGGCAACAATCGACCAACTCAACGCCGACACCACCGACAAGGTAGATGTAAAAATCACCTCACAAGGTCACGACGAATTTATTGGTTCGTTTATGTACACGCCCAACAAAACCATTATCATCCCCAAAAAATCAATAGAATTTAGCGAGGAGATATTGCCCTGCGGCACCGAAATCCGTTCAAAAGGTTACCACAGCACCGTTAAGACCTTCGACCTTAAAAAGAAGAAAGGCAAAGTAAAAATCTATTACCAAATGAACGACGTGCCCGACCAAATGGTAATTTACAAAGGACGCGCTTCGCAAATATCTGATTCTAAGATAATTTACGACACCAAATTCGTAAAATTCTCTAAGATGATAACCATACCGTTCGACACCGAAGACGGACTCATTACCGTAAAAATCAACGGCGGCGACGACTCCAAGACACAATGGTACGTAAAAGTAAATTGTCCGTGATAACTATCTGAAAACATATTAACAACATAAAAACCTGAATATATGAACATTATAGCCACCAAAGACCTCAACAACATACGCTATATGCTCGGTGCTGCCGAAACAGCCAAAGGTGTTTACAACCAAATAAAGGCGACGTTTCCCACAAGCGACGAGTATAAGATATTTGCCGAGCCAATCATATTGGAAAACGGCGCAAAAATAGCGTGGGCGTCGAACTACGACGGCAAGGGCGTGTGCTACGACCATCTCTCAGAAGAAGACCAGAGCATTGCCCGCGACATACTTTCGGCAAGCATCAAAAAACTCTTAGACAAGGTGAAAGAGTTTAACGACCAGTCTATCACCGATATGATGTACAAGTGCATCGAAATTCCCGGCATGAACGACGTGTATATGATTCGCAAAAATGGCGAAACCAAAGTAGTGATTGCCGAATGGGGATTTGTGCTTGATACTCCCGGCGCAGAGAAAGGTTTGCTGTACAAGATTTTGAATACACGTAAAATTCCCATGAAGTTTACAGTTGTTTACAGCGACGACCTTTCTATTGCTCCGTTTGAGGATATAATTTTTGAATACGAAGGCAAGCCATTGTCGTCAAAATCAGACGAAAACGGTATCATCGTTCTCGAAAAAATCAAAGAAGATTCGTATATCAAAGCCTTTGAACCCGACGGCGACCAAAAAATCAATATGCAGGGCTTCACTTGCTACGAGGAGGGCGCTTACACCATCAAAGTAACTCCCAAAGGCGATATGCTCTTTGAGGTTACCGACCAGAACAAGAATCCTCTCAGCGGCAAGGAATTTATATTTGATTATAACAATCAGAAGATAAAAGCCATCTCTGATGCCGACGGTCACATGACCTTAAAGAAGGTTAAAAACGGTGTTACAGTTCAAGCCTACCAAGAAGGAGAATCAGGCAGAGAGAATCAAAACACCTTTGTTTCTGACCGCAAAATAGAGAAGTATCCTATTGTTATAGAGATAAAAGAGGAGTTACCTCCTCCCCCTCCGCCGCCACCGCCGGCTCGCAAAATGCGCTTTAAAGTTATCGACGAGAAAAACAACGTGGTAAAGAGTGCCGAAGTGATAGTAAAATATAACGGCATAACCAAAACCCTCTTTACCGATGCCGATGGCTACTGCGAACTCGAAGACGTGCCAATTGGCGCAGTGGTTGAGGCTAAGGCTAAAAAATAATACACTTAGAGACGTGCTACGGCGCGTCTCTATTTTCAATATAATGAGACGCACCATGGCACGTCTCTACATTTAAAACAACCTTATTTGAATTAAATAATTATGGAAGGCTCAGGAAAATACACATACAACGAATCCGATTCGGAATACATCGTAAAAATCAAGGGCCGCAAGCCGTGGTGGCTTTTGCTGTTGTTGCTTTTGTTGCCGTTACTTTTATTGCTGCCATTTGAAAAAGACGTTGTGTTTAAAACTGTGAACAAAACGTCTGGTGATGCCATACCTCAAATCAACGTTAAGTTTCAATATGTAAAACATACTTTTATTTCTTTCTCGCCTTTTGGATTTTTTGGCGCAGATACTATAAAATATGAAAATGAAAGCGATGAGCGAGGTGAAGCATTGTTTACAAAAGTAAAATATACTTTATTTCAGTCTCTGTTCTACGGTGGCGAACCCACTGAGGCTATGGCGTTTGGCGGTTGCTTGGTAGGCGACACAATCAATCCCGCTTTCAGCCCGCTCAACAGCACTTTTGCCGAAAAAATAGAACTGAGTTACAAGGGTTACGACTTGGATTTCAAGGTGATAGACGCCGACGACAACGAGCCTATTCCCGACGCCACGGTTAAGGCTGTAATATCAGGTCCTGAAAACCGAAACGACAACCAAAATTCCGACCCTGGCGGTTACGCAATGTTTGAAAGCACTCCCCTATGCTCCGACATCACCGTTGTAGCGCAAAAAGAGGGCTACGAACCCGACACTATCACCGGCGGAGTGGAATCGCTGCTCAAAGGCGAATTTGGACGAACCCTGCGCCTAAAACCCGGCAAGGGCGCGGTAACATTCACGGTTAAGGATTTGGTAAGCCGTCAGACTATTCCGGGCGCTAAGGCTACGCTAATCACCACCAACGGCACAATAAGTCTCACCACCAACACCAACGGTGTGGGCAAGGGCTTTTTCGACAGTATCAACGTTAACAAGACCATCAAAATTCAGGTAGAGAAAATCTATTACTACGACACCATTTCTGCCGAATACACGGTGATGAAATACGAGAAACTTTCCGACGACGAGCGCACTCTCTATATGCGTCCCAAGACCGAAAATCTCGTGTTCCGCGATGTTGACGCAGTATCCAACAAACCGATAGCCGGCGTGCAGAATGTGATTTTCATCAATGGCAAAAAGGTGGCTACGGA
>JAGCVU010000286.1 GCA_017962175.1 Bacteroidales bacterium
GACGATGGCTGTCCCTATTTCTGCCTTATCGAGACCCGCTATCCCGATAACACCACAGCGTTCGACCGCATCTACCTCTGCGGCGGCATCATCTACAAATACTTAGACAACGCCAAGAAGGAACTTCCCCTCACATCCGATGTTTTGCACCGCGAGCAAAAAAGCATTCAATCCCTCGTCTCCACCGTTACCCAGCACGAAAAGGAGGTGAAATAATTGTTATGCACTGATTTACACCAAAATGACCAACACAAAAATCACCGGACGTTTTGCCCCGTCGCCATCGGGACGTATGCACCTTGGCAATGTTTACGCCGCACTTATGTCGTGGCTTTATGCGCGTGCTCAGGGCGGACGTTGGCTTATCCGTATCGAAGACCTCGACGCGGTGCGCTGTCCTCGTCAATATGCCGACGAAATTATCGACGACCTCCATTGGCTCGGTCTTGATTCCGACGGCGAAATTCTCTATCAGTCGGAGCGGGCTGACATCTATCTCCAAGAGTTCAACAAATTAAAGGCTCAGGGGTTGGTTTACGACTGTTTTTGCAGCCGTGCCGACCTCCGAGCCTCTTCTGCGCCGCACACTTCCGACGGCACACCAATATATCGTGGCAACTGCCGTTTGCTTACTCCCGAACAAAAGGCTCAACTATTACGCACACGCCGTCCTGCGCAGAGGGTTTCTGTGCCCGATGAGGTGTCGGAGTTTGTAGACCTTGCCTACGGGCCGCAGCGTTGCAACCTGCTCAACGACCTTGGCGATTTTGTGGTGCGGCGTGCCGACGGTGTGTTTGCCTATCAGTTGGCAGTAACTGTCGACGATGCGCTTTCGGGCGTTACCGAGGTGGTGCGTGGTTGCGACCTTATGCCGAGTGCGCACCTTCAAATTTTTCTGTATAAAAAGTTGGGTTACAATGTCCCCGCCTTTCGTCATTTGCCGCTGTTGACTGCACCCGACGGACGCCGTCTCTCAAAGCGTGATGATGATACCAATATGGGTTATCTTCGTCAGCACTATACGCCCAATCAAGTTTTAGGCATAATAATGAATGCTGCCGGCAAATGTCCAAAAGGCGAGGAATTGAGTTTGGATCAGTGTTTAAACCTACTTCAAAATATATCTTTTGCCTAAAACGAGTTTGTCGCCGCTGTCGTCAACTTCCCACATTTGAGGTTTGCGAGGACCGTCGTTTTCTACATGGTGAACAATGTAAATCAACTTGCCTTCAAATGTGCGGAAAAGCATTCCGTGTCCTGAGTTGTTAGCCAAAAACGGTTCGGGTTCTTGTACCCAAGGTCCGGCAATGGTGCCCGATTCAGAATAACAGATACCTTGCAAATAACGCTCTTTGCCCCATGTAGACCACAACATGCCGAGTTTACCTGTTTGTGTGCGGAACATTTGAGGTCCGTCGGTAACCCAACCGGGCATTTTAAGTCCGAAAGTGGCTTCTCCAAGACTGTTCATTTCGCCGCAATAAGGTGCTTCTGAAGCGCGGAACATTGTTACAGGCCATTCCGAAACGGTGTGTGTAAGGTCGTCGGAGAGTTCGATGTAGTCCATTGTGCCATCGATGATTTGAGTCCATTCGTGAACAAAAATCATATAAGTTTTTCCGTTTTCTTGATAAAGAGTACCGTCGATGCAGTCCCATTCGCGCGGTTGATAGTCGTAACCGGGAGTAACGGCAAACGATGTGTAAGGACCTTCTACATTTTTAGATCTAAGGATATATGTTTGATTGTGAGGTACATTGTAGCGGCGGGGCACTTGCTGAATAAGGTCAGAATGGTCGCTCCAAGTACCGGCGTAATAGTAATAGTCGCCAATTTTGTGAATTTCGGCAGCTGCGGCAAAACCGGCTTTTTCGAGCCATAAGCCATTGATATCAATAATGTTGTAAGGACCTTCCCACATTTTCAGGTCTTTGCTCTTATACATACGTCCGCCCGAACTTGTAAGATAGTAAGTTTTGGTTTCGGGGTCGGGATAAACAAACGGGTCGCTCATGGATAGAGAGTCGAACGGAACGGTGCGGATTTTGTTCATGGCTTCAAGCATAGCCTTGCGACGGGCTGCCATACCTGTGGTGTCGCCATTTTGAAATCCACCGAAATTTTTCTGTCCAATGTCAGCGAGAGGTGCTTGTTCGCCCGGCTGAATGGTTTTGGGTTGAGGTGTCTCTGTTGGAGTTTGTGTAGGAGTTTGGTCTGAGCAACTTACGCAAAACAATAGCGAAGCCGCTGCCATCATTGTTTGTAAATGTTTCATTTCCTTTGTGATTAAATGATTATTATTTTTTTGCGCTCAAAGGTAAAACTAATTTTGAAATATTATCCACTATTCAAATAAATATTTTCATTGAAATAATTTAACAACGAATTCAACAAATATTTGTAAATTTGAACCGTGATAATTAATTATATCATCAGCATTATTAAACAATAATAAATGACACCAACCGGACGTTTTGCCCCTTCGCCATCGGGACGTATGCACCTTGGCAATGTTTACGCCGCACTTATGTCGTGGCTCTATGCACGTGCTCAGGGCGGACGTTGGCTTATTCGTATCGAAGACCTTGACGCAATGCGTTGCCCGCGACATTTTGCCGATGAAATTATCGACGACCTTCGTTGGCTTGGTCTCGAATCCGACGGCGAGATTCTTTATCAATCGGAACGGGCGGATATTTATTTAGAAGCATTCAACAAATTATCGGCTCAAGGGTTGGTGTACGATTGTTTTTGCAGTCGTGCCGACCTTAGAGCCTCTTCTGCACCGCATTCGTCGGATGGTACTCCCATTTATTCTGGTACGTGTCGACTTCTTACGCCTGAGCAAAAGGCAGAATTATTGAAAACACGCCGTCCGGCACAGCGAGTGCATTTGCCTGATGAAATTTCGGAATTTAAGGATTTTACCTACGGCGTTCAGCAATGCAACCTGTTGAAAGATTGCGGCGATTTTGTTGTGCGTAGAGCCGACGGAGTGTTTGCCTATCAATTGGCTGTAACTGTTGATGATGCGCTTTCGGGCGTAACAGAAGTGGTGCGCGGCTGCGACCTTATGCCGAGTGCGCACCTTCAAATTTTTCTGTATAAAAAGTTGGGTTACAATGTTCCCGCCTTTCGTCATTTGCCGCTGTTGACAGCTCCCGACGGACGCCGTCTCTCAAAGCGTGATGATGATACCAATATGGGTTATCTTCGTCAGCACTACACGCCAAATCAAGTTTTAGGCATAATAATGAACGCTGCCGGCAAATGCCTAAAAGGCGAGGAATTGAGTTTAGACGATTGTTTAAAATTGGTTATTGCTGAATGTCGAAACGAAGACCGTTCCATTTGAGAATAACCTCTTTTTTGCCTTTGTTTGAATAGATTACGGCTTTAATATCTTTGCCCACACGCGGAAGTATGTAAGCAATGCCCGAAACCTCGCCCTCGGTGTTGATTTCTATACCCATATCGTAAAGGCTACTGTAAGTAAGTTTTTTGGTTTGGGTGTTGTAAATGTAGAACCCAAGGCCTGTATTTTCCCAAATTTCGGCAATAGAACCGGTGTGTTCGTCCTCGGCTTCATCGACAATAGTGTTAATAAAATCACCGAGACCGGGTTTTTGTCCACCAAAAGTTACAGTACGAGCGTAATCGCCGTTTTCTTTTTCCTCGGGATAAGGATTTGTTTGCGCTGCCACGGTAAACGAAATTGCCATCAGCGCCAATAAGCATAAGTTTGATTTAATTATGTTCATAATAGTTTTTATTTAAGATTTAACTGAGAAATTGATGCAAAAAATATACCTTTATTATTATTTTGACAAAGAGTTGTATCGTTACGTGAAGTATTTACAAATAGGTATTTTTCTAAGTAAATAGATTATCACAAACGAAACACAAAACACTACTATTGCTTTTATGGGAATTGCAATAATGGGGTTTATAAAACTTGACGACATACCAAAATTGTCAAATAGTTGTAGCAAAAATGCATGAATCAAATATATGCCAAATGTGGTAGAACTCAAAACTGAGACAATCTTTTGCTTTTTATCTGAAAACTGTTTGTCTTTCTGTGATTTGAATAAAAGGAAAATAGCAAAAGCCACAAGCATTGTATTAGGTGTGAGATTGCCATATAATACCTCGGTTCCAATACCTTTAATAGAAGATAATATATAAGTACCAATAATAGTAAAGATTAACGACAATATTCCTCCAATATAAATAACATTGGTAACCTTTTTTGGTATGTCGTATTTTGAGAAAAAATATCCAGCAAAAAAATACCCTGAATAATTAATCAGTTCTGTAATCTTGAAAAAAATTTTAAAATTGGTGTTGAAATATTCTGTTGTTTGGCTTATTAATGGCACTATTGTTCCGAAAATTGCAAAAATAAAAAACAAATAAACGAAATCTTTCTGTTCGGCATTTTTTACAAATACCCGATACAATGGAGTTAAAATATATAATCCTATCAACATATATACAAACCACAAATGGTACCACACCGGACCAAATGGAATCTTAATAATGGCATTAACAATATTCAAACACCACAATGGTAAAAAATTTAAGTGTCGAGAATGGATAATATCGCTGTTGTCGGAAGTTAGTTGGTAAAACAATCCCCAAACAACAAGGGCAATCACCAATCTAAATATACTCTTTTTGTAGAGTTTAGAAATAGGAACATCTCGATCAGGATCTAAAAAGAACATTCCACTTATCATCACAAATACAGGAACAGTCCATCTAACTAAGGAATCGTAAATGTTGCAAACCGCCCAATTAAAACTTTGAACGGGATTCCAAAATTGAGCCGCTGCCGTATGAAGAACTATCACCCCAAAAGTAGCCACTATTCTTAGTAAGTCGGCATATATTATTCTTTCGTTTTGCATGTGTTTGATAATAAAACTACTCAAACACAAAAATAATAAAAAATCGATAAGAAAAACACATTAAAACCAACTATTTCTTTAACCACTTTTATTAATTGTTAATGTAGAGGGCATACAATATAACCCCATCATTAGTCGTTACATAAAACAATAAAAAACAATTTTTAATCTGTACCAAAAATGAAAAAAATAGTACTCTTCCTTTCGATGATATTCGCCACCATCACAGCATCGGCGCAGACTGACGATGACAAATTGTACGACGGCACAATCGGCGACTTTAAGATAAAAGTTTGCCTTAGCATTCACGATGTGGTTTATGCCGAAGTAGGCGACTCTGTGGGATATTATTACTACAACGACCGCCCGAAAACCAAATTTACGCTCCGCCTTAAAGAATTTAACGAAAAGTGGAATGAAAATCTCAGCGTTTCGTACCACATCATCCTCAACGAGCACACGCCCAAAGGTTTTAATTCAGGCACATTCGATGGCTGGACAAGCGCTATGTGTGATTACAGCGGAACATTCAAAAACAGTCAGGGCAAGGAATACGATTTTTTGTGGGGTGTATCGGTAATGGATGATTAATAATAATGCATTTTAGCACGTGCAAAAACTGATTATTTCGTATTCTTCCTCTCCGTCGCCATTGATCCAAGCCACGATAAATTTAAACTTGTAATCTTTTGTGAAAAACGGATAATCGGTTAAATCGCCGTTGAATGTAA
>JAGCVU010000287.1 GCA_017962175.1 Bacteroidales bacterium
AATGGCTGTTCGCAAAAACTTCCGTTAAGAATCAATAGTTTTTTCATTTTTTGAAACAATTAGCAAGTTCATTGATGCAATATTCGAGCGAAATCTGCGGACTATAATCCGTATCACGCATAATTTTGTCTAACGACACATCCCAAATGTCACTGTCGTAAACATCGGGCAGACCGTTGAAAACTATCTTTGAATCAGAATTCAATTGCGAAATACAAAGTTTTGCAAGATCTATATTTGAAATCCTGTTAAATGAAGAAAGATTGTAAACGCCGCTGCATCTGCTACTTAGCAAGGCGGAATACAAACCCGAAGCAATATCGTCAACGTGTATATAAGTCTGCTGGCGCAAACCTTTGCCATAGATTACAATATCCTGATTTTCAACGGCATATTTCACAAAAGTGGGAAAAATAGTCTTTGGATTCATACCGATACCCACAGGCGCAGTAATTCGGAAACTTGCCGTGAGGATATGTTTCTGACGCATTGCGTAATCTGCCAAAATCTCCTCCATCACCTTGGTGCAATGGTATACTGTGGGCGGACAAATTGGATGGCTTTCTGTAATTGGATGATTTACAGGATGTCCGATAACAGGGAGCGACGAAAGTTGCAAAAACGTTTCAATCTTGTTTTGCTCGCAAAACTGCAAAAGCCGCTGAGTACCAGAACAATTGGCGCTCACCACATCCACGCAGTAAGGTTCTTTGCGCATATCGGCGGCAAGATGTATCACTGCATCGATATGGTTATCAGGCTGATAATCAAATATATCGTTGGTATCTAAATCGATATTCAAATACTCGTCAACAGTTGCCAGAGATTCTTTTTTGCGTCCGAGCCCCACCACATAGCAACCCTTCTGCTTGAAAAAATTACATATATGGTGTCCGATAAATCCGTTTGAACCTGTAACTAAAACATTCATAATCTGACAATTATTAATAGGAAATCTTAGAAATTTAATTTTTCACGAATCACAAAAATTGGCCGTTGTTTCACCTGGTCGAAAATCTTGCCCACATACAATCCCAAAATTCCGAGCATCATAAGCAGGATACCGCCCACAAACCATATTGAGAACACTGTGGAGGTATAACCCTCAACTCCGATGTTGCCTACATATTTGGCTATAACATTGAAAACCGCAAGGCAAAACGATATGAACGACATAAAAAATCCAAACCCGATTGCCATTTTCAAAGGCTTGTTGGTGTTGGAAATCATCACGTCAAACGATAATGAAAGCAGTTTTTTTAATGTATACGAACTCTTGCCCTCGCCTCTGGAATCGTGCTTAACGTCAACTGCGGCGGTATTGAAACCGAGATATTTGATTAGCGAATCGAACGAACGTGCCACCTCTCCCATCTTGTTGTATTCATCGATAACAATCTTGTTGTAAACGCCGAAATTTGAGATAGAACTATCTGTTTTAATTCCACTTAGCCAATCAAAAACACTATGAAAAATCTTAGAAGAAATCCTCTTAAAAAATCCATCGTGCCTTACCACCCTTCGTGCATATACAATGTCGAATCCTTCTTGGGCTTTATTATAAAGGTGTGGAATTTCTTCGGGACGGTCTTGTAAGTCGCAGTCCATCACCACTATCCATTCGCCCGAACATAACGAAAGTCCTGCGCTGATGGCATAATGCTGTCCAAAATTGCGGCTAAGGTTGATGCCTTTAACCTTTTGGTCGGTGGCGCAGATTTCTTTGATTTTCTGCCACGAACCATCTGGCGAACAATCGTTTACGAGGATAATCTCGTAATCGGGCGTTATGGTAGATACCGACTTACTAATCCGCTCTACAAGTTGCTCCACCATCTTTTCACCGTGGTAGACCGGCGACACAATTGACAACTGCATTTTACTTTGCATTATTTAAATAGGCATTTAAACCGTTTTGCAAATATTGTACGAAACTTTGCGGGTCGGGGTTGTAACCCTGCGGCGCAATTAGTGGTTTCTCTGGTTGCGAGGCATCCAACATCACATAATACGGTTGCGCATTTATCTGATATTTAGATATTTGCAACTCAGTATTAACCTTACCTATTGTACTATTGCCCGAAATATCCTCGGTGCGGTCGTCGGTATAGAGGGCGGCTATCACAAACTTATCTTTCATTGTGGCAAGCACCTGATTATCAGACCAAACGTACTCTTCCATTTTGCGGCAGTTGACACATCCGTGACCCGTAAACACAATCAACAGAGGCTTGTTTTGCTTTTTGGCACACTCAACTGCCTGATTATATTCAAAATAGGCATCGATTCCGTGCGGGAGTTTAAGATGTTCGCCATAAAGCGGTTTATCGCAAAGGGTAGACTGTGCAAACGCCTGATTAACATTACCTTGCCCCATCACAAAATCCTGGGTGGTGAGCGGCGGAATATATCCCGAAAGTGCTTTGAGCGGTGCGCCCCACATTCCGGGCAACATATAAATTGCAAAGGCAAAAGCAATTAAAGCCAAAATCAATCTCGGCACTTTTACAAAAGGTATATCAGAATCGTTGGGGAGTTTTATTTTCCCTAAAAGATAAAGTCCCAACAATATGGAAGTTGCAATCCAAATAGCAAGATAAACCTCACGGTCGAGAATATGCCAATGATATGTTTGGTCGGCAACAGAAAGGAACTTAAAACCAAGCGCAAACTCCACAAAACCAAGCACAACCTTCACAGTATTGAGCCATCCGCCCGACTTAGGGAGATTTTTCATCCATCCCGGGAAAAACGCAAACAGCGTAAAAGGCATTGCAAAGGCGAGCGAAAATCCAAACATAGCCACAATAGGCTTAACAGCATTGCCGCCGCTCGCGCTCTCTACAAGCACCGAACCCACGATAGGACCTGTGCACGAGAAACTTACAAGCACAAGCACAAACGCAAGGAAAAACGCTCCAAAAAGTCCGCCCTTGTTGCCACGGTTTTCGGCACGGTTGATAATGCCCGAAGGCATCGTTATCTCAAACATACCAAAAAACGACAGTGCAAAAATCATAAACACTATGAAAAACAGAATGTTAGGCAGCCAATGCGTGCTTAGTGCGTTGAAAATACCGGCAGTGAACTCGCCACCGCCCGCCACGTTTGAAATTATTATCAGCAACGCCACGGGCACGGTGTAAAGAGCGATAATGCTCACGCCGTAAATTATTGCGTCGAATTTGTTCTCTTTTTTTAGGAAGTAGCTGACAGTCATAGGAATCATCGGGAAAACGCAGGGCGTAAAAATCGCCGCCAATCCCGCCAAAAAAGCAATAATAAATATGCTCCACAACCCGTCGCCCTCGTTGATAGGTTCAATAGGTTGTGAAGATATATCTGCCTTTGATTCTGAGTTTTGCAATGTGTCGGCTTGGGCTATCGGCGCAACAACGGTATCCGCGTTTTGCGCACTATCCACCACTGCCGAATCGTCCTTTGGCTTATCCTCCTGCGGTTTTTCTTCCTTGGGAGAATCAGTATTTTGGGAGGGCGAAGTGCTCAGAATCGGCTTTTTTTTTTCACCCTCAGGCTGTTGAGGGTTTATGTCGATCGAAAACTCCTCGTCAAACATCGAGCACATATATTGGTCGTTGCAGACCTGACCCGAAATGTGACCTGTAACAGCCTGTTTGACAAACGATTTAGGAGTTATCTCAACAGTGAATTTGGCAGATTTCTCAAAGTACTTTTCGGTAACGTCGAAAATCTCCTCATACTTTTCTGTTGGTTTAACAGCCTCTTTGATTGCGCCCACAGCGGCATAGTTCTGAGTGTCGGAAATCTTGATTTCCAACGGTTTAGATGCTCCTTCGGGATTGTACGGCGAATAAAGGTGAAAACCGTCTTTGATAGTGGTCTCAAAAACCAGCACAGACTTGCCACCCTGCTCCTGCACCGAAAACTTCCAGTTCAAAGCGTCAGATTTCTGTGAAAAACAGATAGTTGCGCTCAGAAACAAAAGCGTTGTTAAAGCAAAAATTTTCAATTTCATCTACTTTAAAATTTTTTCCAAAAATAACAAAAATAATATTCAATACAACAGCCTGCCAAGGCAGTCTGTTATTTTTAACAAAAATTAAAGCGAATTTAAACGAATTAAAGCGAATCACCTCCCCAAAATTCGTTTTCATTCGCTTTTATTCGTTTTCATTTTTGTTCAAAAAAAAAGAGGGGGCACCCGCCCCCTCGTAAAATATTATCTTCGTGAAAATTCGTGTTATTTCACAATCACTGCGCCACCATTGCACGGTACAGTAATCATAACCTGTTGTTTCTTAGATACTTTAACATCCTTCAATGAGCCGCAGAGGTTGGCGTCGTCAGAGTAGAGTTTAACGGTTTCGCCAGCGGAGAACATCGGAAGGGTGAGGTTGAGTTTAAGGGTCTCTTTTTGAGCGTTGATGGCGGTAACGTACCATTTGTCGGCGTGACGACGGGCTATTACGGCGTATTTTCCGGGGTAGCCGTCGATGAATTTCACCTCGTCCCAAGTGGTGGGAACGGCCTTCATAAAGTCGATAGCCCATTTAGGAGCGTCGTTGAGGTTGTTGGGAGCCATTGCAAAGTGCTGCACAGGACTTTGGAACAAAATAGCAACTGCAAGGGCAAACACATCGGAAGTCTTGCGGGTGTTGCCGCGCTTGTTGTCAAACGAGTAATGCTTGTTGAGGGTGCTTCCGCCCCAGTCCATACTGCCCACAGTGTTGCGTACAAAGGGGTGAATGGTGGCACAGAAAGCCTCGTTGTCGCATTCGTTTTGACCAAATGCAAGGTTTTCGCTTGCTCTAACTGCCTCACATGCAGCAAAATTGGGATACATACGTTCCCATCCTCTCGGCAATGTACAGCCGTGGAAAATCACGAGCAAACCATAATCGTTGGCATCGGCAAGAATATCTTCGTAAAGTTGAAGCATCTGTTGCTTGTCGCCGCCAAAAAAGTCTACCTTAATGCCGCGAATACCAATGCTTTGCATCCATTTCATTTCGCGACGACGGGTGATAATATTGTCCATAACGTTGCGAGGACCTTGCGGAGCGTCGTTCCAATAGCCGTTTGAGTTATACCAAAGATAAAGGGCAACATTTTTGGAATTTCCATAGTCGGCAAGTTCCTTGATTTTGTCGCGACCTATCTGCGTATCCCACAGAGCGTCAACGAGAACCGATTCAAATTTCATCTCTGCCGAAAAATCAATATACTCTTTCTGCATATCGAAAGTGGTGTTGCCGTCCATACCGATAATCCAACTCCACGAGCCGCGTCCGTATTGATATTTTTGCGACGGTTCGTAAAGTTGCTCCACATAGTCAAAAGGCGCTGTGGTTTCAACGATATTTGCCAATGTCTTACCCAAAGTAATTGTGCGCCAAGGTGTTGACGAAGGCAACGAAAGTCCGGGTGTCACCGAAGCCAATCCGTTCATCTCGCCCTCCTGCGGAAAGCCTATATTATAAAGTGTGCCGTTACCGCCCATCAGTCTTGCGCCACAGTAGCGACCGTTTACGCCGGTTTCAGAAACGAGAATCCAGCCCTTGTCGCCATTTTTAAACAAGCAGGGGAATGTGTAACCCTCGCCCCAACCGTTTTTGCCGGTGGCATCGTCAACGGTGTAATGAGTTTCGTAACTCGGTGATGTACGGGCAAATCCGCCCATTGGTCCCGACTGAGGACAGAGAAAAGTGGTAGTGCCGTTGGCAAACTTAAATCCAGTAGCTTCTTTTTTAACCACGCAACAGAATGTAGGACGCTGAGCGTGAACAGTATAACGGAAAACTACATCGCGGTTCGACACAAAAAACTCCACGTCGTAAATCTTCTTGCCGTCTTGCGCAAATGTAAAAACGCCACCATTGGCATCCACATCGATTTTGCTTTGTTTTGAGTTGCCAAGGAAATAGGTCTCTTGCTTCTTAACGTCCTTACTATCAGCAATCGACATATTTTTGGTAAAATCGCCATAATCGAGCACAAGACCGAGAGGTGAACTCTCAATAAAGTCAACTCCGCCGAGCGTTACCTTGTAAGCAGGATTACCGCCATTGTCCGAAACGGTAACAACAATCTGACCGTCAGGACTTTTTACCTGTTTTTCAACAGCCGAGGCGGATAGCGCAACCGCCGACAAAAACAAACTGTAAATAAATTTTTTCATTTTATAATATATATATTAGGTGATAGAATTTTTGGCAAATATAAACAAAAAAAAAGAGACGGCAACAATACCGTCTCCTTCAAAAAGACTAAATAGTCAATATTGTTTTTTTCTTAATTAAAACCTATGAATATATGATTGATGTCAAATCATTTTTTTATGCAAACCGTCTTTTGCCATTGTACCCGGTATCATAACATACGACATCTGCGATGCAGATGCAATCTGTTTTGCATATTCGGCCTTGGCTAACACAATATTGTTGTCTATCATATTATCGCCTTTAACCTCTATTAATGTATAATTTCCATTGTCGTGTTCAACAAGGAAATCGGGATAATAAGACCTAACACAGTGTGTTTCAGGGTCGATATAATTGATAAAGAAATCAGATTGTCCGTTAGTGAACATTCCTGTAAACCAGATATGTTTTAGCGATTGGTCTTCGAGCAAAGCCCAAAACATTTCACTCTCAGGTTTCGAGTCGAAACAATATTTGTCAACATTGAAAGTCTTTGTCAGATATTCTTTATATTTTTCGTCTGCCCTATCCGCCAACAAATCTATTGATTTATATGCCACTTCATAATAGCCTTTTTCAGGCTCTTTTACTAATTCCAACTCTACTTCCTCTTTCCGCTCGTACTCCTCTACGTCATAAAGAGAATTAAAAAACTTAGGTATGATGTAGTCGTACAACGACTTGTTATACTTGTTTACCATCTCTAAAACACCATCGATACCCTCTTCTGATTCTTCTAAAATCTTCTTTACCTTTATGGGCGACAAGTTGTTGCCAATAAAAATTGCAATATCGGCGCAAAGTGTTAGTTCGGAGTAATGCCGCTGTTTCACTTCTATTTCTTTTTTATTCTTAACCTCGCCCTTTTCGTCAAAAATATCTACCACACCAACCGTAGCCTTGTATCTTTCTGTGTCGCAATGCTCCAAGTCGAATTTCACAGGGGCAACAAGTTTTTTCTCTCTAAGATTAAAGAGATGGTGAATCTTCTTCAATTTAATCTTCACCGACGGTGGCACAATATGAACTTTCACAGATTTATCATTGTTGGCCGACCCTGAATCTGAATGACCAATTGTAGAAATAGAAACATTAAAGTTGGCACTTAATTCTTTATCAAGAATATCGTAGTTTTCTTTCGACAAATAAACACGACCAGTCTGCTGAATGTCGCCTATCTGACGCAAGCAACGCATTGTGGCTTGCAGCACAAAAACTGTGGATTTTGGGCTGCGGTGCATAGCCACGCCAAACAGAGAACGACAGTTCCAGCCTTCTTTGCCTTTGTTGCACAACAAAATAAACTGCTTTTTGGATGCGGGAGTATCCAACGAATTAAACTCGCGTATATCATCGTTTGACGTAAGAGATTCATCTCCAACATTTACAAGAATCTTTTCGTCATAATTATAAATATTCATCTCGGACAAAACTTGTATTACCGCAGGGCGCAAGACACTATTTAGTTCATCAACAGTGGATGCGAAAAATGCAATCTTAGGCCGCATTCCTCCTACGGTTTTTTGTCCAATATTAGTCCAAAAATCCTTGATTACCGCCCGACAAAATGTCAATGTATTTTCTCTTATATTTTCAAACGCCTGAACATAAGGCTTTTTTAGATATTTGTTGTCGATGGCTTCTTTTAGTCCGTAAGAATAAACCACATCGGGCAAAACCTTGTTTTTGACGTATGGGGTACCCGTAAAATTGAAACAAGCCACAAGTTTCGACCCTTTCTTTTTGAGGTTCGCCGCCAGTTCGTTGACAGTAACACGGAGCGAACTTGCTTTGTCGGATGAATAAAGATCATCGGAAAGTTTTGTTCCAAAAATGTGATGTGCCTCATCGATGTAGATTCCAAGTTGAGAGAGCGACAACATTTTTTGGAAACGTTGGTTTGAGAGCAAATCTACTGTCGTGTCGATACTTTCGGCAGAATCCAACTCTGCGGCAGCGGCAAGCGCGGCCCAATTGTTTGTAAAAGTGTGCGCCTTGTAGATGTTTGGGTCGGGACCAAAGAGAGTTTCAACGTTGGTTCGTGTGGCGGAACTCTTTTTGAGAATGAATTTTTGAATGTTGGATATTATTATGTTGTATTTAGAACCGTCAAGCACATTGAGCGATGTTCCTGATTCGTCGAGATAGTGAATCGTTATGTTAGACTCTAACCAACTGATATAATCGGGCGGCACAACAAGCGACTTGTCGAAATACTGAATCTCTTGGAGCGAGCGTAAAACCGTCTTGTCGGGGGCGGTAACTATCACATTATGACAGTAGTTTTCGTCCTTAGGATATTTGTTGGCAAGTAAAAACTCATAGAATATACACGTACCCATAAGAATGGTTTTACCAAGTCCCATAGTAAGGGCAAAAATGTAGTTAGTGTATTCTTGCTGAGAGTTTTTTACATTGTTAAATAGTTTGCTGTACAACTCTTTCGTCGGCTCGTTGTCGTTGATTTCCGAAACACTAAATAATAATGTCTGACCAGTAGATTCCATACCGAGTGTTTTGCGCCCTTCAAACTCGTCCTTTTTCTCATACCAGTTTTCAAAAATCTGCCACACTTTATTATTATGACAAAATTCCTTTAAGAATACGTATGTCTCTAACGCCTCGAATTGAGGACGGCGGAGAAAAACATTGGCACGCTTCGTCGGGTCGTTAAATTCCAAAAACTTACGTGAAAGTGGTTTTATTGTTCGATAAATCTTTTTGCGTTCTTCCTCTATAAACTGCCGGAGGCAAAGAAAGAATGCAAACTGATATTCTGATTGTTTCTTTTTCTTAGCCATAACAGTTATTCAATTGAAAGTTCTAATGATTCGGAAAGCAAGTCGGTAATCTTGATGCGGATATTACCCGCATCAGAAGGCACTTTGTAAATACCTTTTACAAGTTGATTCTTTTCAGGGATGTCGATTGTGGCTGGTGTGAAATTTGTACTATCGTAATTCCAATCGATTTTGATAGAATCCACAAGTATGCGCCAATCGTCAACAGACTCTTTCTCAAAAGATAGTTTGTTGAGGAGGTTCATTGGGAAGAACTCTTTGACCACAAGGTTGCCGTTTTCCACCACCACATCGGCCACGGAGTCACGTTTGAATTGAAGTTCGCCACGGTCGTGCAAAATGTCAAAAACTTCAACGTCAATATTGTACCCCTTATCTTTCATCTCTTTTATGAGAGTGGCGGCAAGGTCGTTTTCGTGACCCATACAGACAAGTGTTATATGGTCAACGGGCGAAAGCGGGTTGGCATCTCTGCGTTTGTCGTAGAGACTGTAATCGAAACCCATAATCAGTTCGTTGAGGTCGTGTCTGGCTGCGAGCCTGTTTATCGGCATAATCTTAACCATTCGGTCGTCTTTCATACCATCGAAGATGGTATTTTTGTCGAGCGGCGTTAGTTCCAAGGCCTCAATCAAAATGTCCTTTGCCTGAACAGGATTTCTGAAAATGTCGTAGTTGTTTACGTTGTAAACTTCAAAGCCGGTGTAATATGTTGTTGCATCGGTTTCTGAGTTTAGCGCAAGTTTTGAGGTTATTTCTTGTTGAATTTTAACAAGACGCTTGGTGGATGTTTCAATAGAACCGAGATTTATATCCGCGCCAATAAATCTACGTCCGAGTTTCATAGCCACGGCTTGCGTTGTGCCACTACCCATAAAACAATCAAATACAAGGTCACCAGGGTTGGATGAAGCCTTTATGATACGTTCAAGTAGTGCTTCGGGTTTTTGTGTTGGATAATCAAGACGTTCTAACGCCATAGGATTAATTACAAAAATATCTGTCCATAAATTGCTTAATGGCTGTCCGGGGTATTCATCTAAATATACTTTTCGATAGATTCTACCACCTTTATCGGGGAAAAACAATCTACCTGCCTTATCCCATTCCTCCATAACGTCTTTGGATATTGACCAGCCATTTGATGGTGGAGTAAAACCTTTATATTCATATATTAAATTCTCACGTTTATTGGGACTCACAATTGGTGATTTCATAAATTTTCGACCATTTGAATCTACATTCGTAAATCTTTCCTCAATATATCTTTTAACATCAGGAGTATCTTTTGTATAGATTTGGTTGAAAGTAGAATTCTCTGTTTTCCTAAAACTAAGAATCGTATCTGTCGCAACATCAAGTTGTGAAGAAGGATTGGATGATCCGCCTTTGCGTTTCCAAACGATTTCATTAATAAAACGTTCTGCCCCAAAAATTTCTTCCAAAATACAACGCAAAAGGTGATTTTTATGCCAATCACAATGTAAATAAATACTTCCAGTGTTACTTAACAATTCACGACATATAATCAGTCTTTCATACATAAATTGGAGATATTCATCATTACTCCAAATATCAGTATATTGTTTTTCTTCAAAAGAAGTTGCGTCGGAAACAGCATTTTTGCCTCGTACTTCAATAGTCCTTTTATAATCAGCCTTAGAATCAAAAGGAGGGTCGATGTAAATCAAATCGACCTGACCTCTGTATTGTTTGAGTAAATGAGACATTACTTGGAGGTTGTCGCCCCAAAAGATTTTATTGAACCAATCTTTGCCTTCGTATTCAGACGGCTCGCCATAGGTTTCCTTCAACTGCGCAGGGAAAAATATTGTAGATTGGAAAGGCCGTTTGCCTTTCCAATGCAGCATTGGATAACCCTTTATCGGTTCAAACTGATACTCATCAACATCGATTGTTTGCTGAGACTCTTTGGTATTGATATTTAGTTTATGTTCTGTCATTTTGTTTGCGTATTATCTGTGGCAAAAATGCCTAAAATCACATTCGTTGCATTGTGTTTGATTGCAGGGAACGCCTGCCATCGAAAAGTTTTTCTTCTCTATCTTAGAGACTACGTTGTCAAAAGTCTTGATGGTGTCGTCTACGTTGCTTGGGTTAAATTTGAAAGTAATACAAGGGTTTCCGTTCATCTCTTTTGGATAGTATAACTTCATATCGTTGATTTGATGTCCTTTCTGTTCCAACAGATGGGCATACACTTCAAGTTGACGCTTGTATTGGTTTAACACAAGTTTGGTATGAGGGTCAAAAGAATTGACATCCGGCTTACTGCCAGATTTAAAGTCTATAATATCCACTTTGCCATTCTCCGCCTCAATCAGGTCGATAGTTCCTTTGAGTATGTATTCAGGTTTTACGAGCGACACATCCACTTCGGCCTCTTTGATTTTGTGCCAGTTGTTTTTTTGACACTCTTTATAATGAAGAATATATTTCAAAATGGCTTCTCGTTGTGCTAAGCCCAAATATGAGTGTTCTGATTTTACAAGCAAATTGTAATTAGTATCAAACCATACCCTGATATTGGAATCGGTGATTGTGTTTTCCTCGTTGCGGAGCACTGCCTTGTGAATGTCCTCAATTGTGTTGTGCAACAGAGTGCCGGCAATTGTACCGCCAACACGGACGGCAGCAAATCCTAACTCCTTGTAAAACTTATATTGGAGCGGGCATCGCTCGTACAATAGCACGTGCGACGTGAAAGAGTACTCGTGCTTTATGTTCACAGGTTTCACGTTGTCAAGCACCAATTTTGACAAATCAACGCCGTCAGGGGAATCCCATTCGGGCGTGGCGTTCCAAATATCAGTAAAATATTTTGAAGGTATCGGCCAACTTGTACCGCGCACCCTACCCGCGAGAACCAGCAAGTTTTCTGCCCTTGAAAACGCTGTATAATACAGTCGGTACAAGTCGAAGTTGCCGATTTGGTCGTTAGGTTCATACAAAGGCCTGTTATAAAACTCTTGCAGTGTAGAATTGTGTTGAGTAGGTTTGTCGTGCATAGAGCAAACGACAGTGATAGGAAATTCAAGACCTTTTGACTGATGGATTGTCATAAATGAAACGTTGCCCGAAGGTGTAATTTCGTCGAAATCCTCATATTCTCCCAAACCGCCGTCCTTGATAAACATCATATAGACATTGAACAAATTACGGAGGCTCCAATCTATATTTTTTGTAGTGATGATGTCTATCTTATAATGGTATTCAAACTTACAGATAAGAGACACCAACATAGCAATATTATAGGCCGGGCGCAAATCTTGTTTTGTAGCCGTAAGTTCTGTATTAAGATATTTGGCGAATAGTGGAAATTGAAAAAGTCTGTACATAAGCGCACTATAAGAGTAGTCTCTGTTTGTGGTCATATTGCCGTGTTCCTGCTTTTTCTTCAATATCCAAGCAATGAGATTCTTGTTTCCCTTCGCGTCAAGTCCCAGTTCGGATTGAAACAGCGTTGTACACTCATCATAATATTGTACCATCTGTTGAAATATGAAGCCAGCTTCTTCAAGTTGAGGAAACATTGAGAAGAGTGCACCTATAAGAAGTTTAACCTCGTTCCTCTCAAAGAATTGTGCAGAACGCGGACAAAATACAGGAATTCCTCTTTCCTCTAAATAGTTCATAAGCCCTACTAACTTGTCAGCCGAAACAGAGCGAGCAAGGAAACATATTTGATTATAGTCACTTATGGTGTTAGATTCTTCTAATGTTAGTATAAATTGATATACACGTTCATAATACTCCTCGTCAGAAGAACCCTTTGGAGTAGAGAGTCTTACAACACTTTTGGTGCCGCACGAACTTTTGTCCGCTTTAATTGTTTTTTCAAATCTATATGTGTTGCCGCCAAAAGTCCAATCTTTTGACTTCATAAAACCATCATAAAATTTCACGATGTCGGGATAAGAACGGTAGTTGACATTCAAGATTATCCTTTTGCATTCGCCCTTGGCAAAATTAGATTCAAATTGTAAAATATTATGAATTGATGCACCACGGAAACGGTATAGGCCTTGGTCGTCGTCGCCGACTACACAAATGTTGTTTTTCAGCGAGGCTAGTTTCAATAGTATTCGCTCTTGAATGTAATTGGTATCTTGATACTCGTCTATCATAAAAAACTTTACCTTGGCTTGAATGTCATCCAAAACCTCTTGATGTTTTTCTATCATCGTGAGCATTTCGGTTTGGATAGACGAAAAGTCTATTGCGTTTTCTTCTTCAAGTAACTGTTGGTACAATTTATAACATTCGCCTAAGGCTATGATTTCAGGTTTCTTAGATTGCAGCAATCTGTCGATGTTTATATATTCTTCGGAAATCTCATTTATTTTGGGTAACAAAATGGTGTTGATATTAATCCATTTGCCCATACGTAAATTTATTAAACTCTCAATATTGGAAATATCCAAAAACTTACTATAATTCTGATAAATAAGAAACGACTGCTCAAATTGGTCTAACATTCTATAAGAGCGTTTCAACCTAGTATACTGCGAATAATCCTCCAAAAACTTCAAGAAGATAGAGTGTAACGTACCTATCACCATATCATTTGGGTTAATCTTCAAATCCAACTCGATTAACCTATTAGATATGCGGGTCAACAATTCCTTAGCCGCTTTTTCGGTAAAAGTGGCTACCATAAGTTCCTCAGGCTTATTACCTTTTGATAGAAGGTTTATCACCCTATCTACCAAGGTCTTAGTTTTTCCTGAACCCGGGCCTGCAATGCAGAGCACCGGCCCATCAATTGTATCTATTACTAATTGTTGCTGTTTATTAGGTGTATTTGCCATAACTGATTACTATTTTCTATTTCAAACAAGTATTTAGTTAATTACATCAGAGGAAAATAAAAATCCCTTGCAGATAGCCAGTATTGGCTTTCCGCAAGGGATTTTTTTATATAAATATAATAAATAGAGAGAGTTAGTTTTACCCCCCCCGTAAAGTATAGTTTACATTATATAATTTATCGGTAATATTCATTGTTAAGGATATTTATTAACTTCTTCAATTGAAATTATCCTCTGCAAATATAAATGATTTTGAGGATTATCGCAAAAATCGGCAAGAAAATTGCGGCATTTTTTCTAAAACACATCAAAAAAATTTTGTGGTTTGAAATAATAATACTATTTTTGGAAAAATTCAAATCCGAAACTTAATATCTAAAATATGAAACCGATAGAAGACTCTGAACTTATTCTCAACAGCGACGGAACGGTGTTTCACCTTCACCTTTTGCCCGAAAACATTGCCGACAACATAATTCTCGTAGGCGACCAAGACCGCACCGACGTGGTGGCTCAAAAGTTCGACACTATTGATTTTAAGGTGCAAACCGCGAGTTTAAAACCATTACTGGAACCAAAAACGGGAAACGTATCTCGGTGGTTTCCACGGGTATA
>JAGCVU010000288.1 GCA_017962175.1 Bacteroidales bacterium
ATTGGCGTCGAGGTCGTAAATCTTGGTGCGCTCCATCGCAAGCAAAAACGGCGAATGTGTCGCTATTATAAACTGACAGCCACACGCCCACGCACTTTCTTCAATGTATTGAGCAAGAGCAAGTTGCTTCTCGGGCGAAAGACTGTTTTCGGGTTCGTCGAGAAGGTAGAGCGCGTCTGCCTGAATCTTCGACTGAAAATACACCAAAGCCGTCTCGCCGTTGGAATGTTCGCGCACTTCTCCCGCAAGACTTTGCTTTATGAACTTGGATTTGGAAATCCGCTTGTTTGGCAAGTCGGTGAGTTTGATGTTTTCGAGGTTCAGTGGGTTGTCGAAATCCACGCTACTAACGCCCCGCTGTTTGGTTTGGTAATATCTTTGGTTGTAAATATCAAAAAGTTGCTCACGGCGATTGTCAACTTCCTGATTAACAGCCCTTACATTTAGCATATAATCAAACACATCGTCGGAAACTATAATGCGGCTCGCCTCCGGAATCCCGTTTGTGGTTTTGAATTTGCACAAATTGAGGTACGGCTCCATAAAGGGCGCATCGTTGAAAAGCGCACCTCTCGACACGCCGATTTTTTGGGCAATGATATTCAGGACGGTAGTTTTGCCGCTGCCGTTGCCGCCGTAGAGTATGGTAATGGGCGCGTCAAAATCCATCCGCTCAAAACCCTTCAACGGAAAGATATTGAACGGATAAAACGACCTGTAACACGTCATCTTCGCCTGATAGCCATACGAAATGAAATTGTTTTCGTCGTTCTCGCTCGCAAGTGAAAAACTGTCCAAATATATCATCGCGATTTTTTGCGGGGCTTTGCCTTATAACTCCTCCGGCTCGTCGTCATCTTCATCTTGCTTATCAGCATCTAATGACAAGAACACATCAAGAAATGCCGTAGGACTGAAAAAATATGATGAATCCGACAACAATTTGTCTTCTATGTAATCCAAGCCCCAATTGATGTATTCTTCCATCGTATCCATAAGTAGATCAACGGCTTTGCGACTTGTGATTTCTTCTTTGTCTAAGGCAATGAAATCAATGTCGGTTTTTGCGACAAGGGCGATGAACATATAATCGCGAATTTTAGGATAAGTCTTGCGAAACTTACCCGTAGCAATATTACCCCAAAACTGAATCGGCTGTCCTAACGTCTTGCGCTTGGCAGAATCGGCTATCAATTTTTTACGCTGATTGTAATACAATCCAATAAAAAAAGCAATGATTACAATCTCATAACCCGCACCGAAAAGTTTGCCACGGTCTTCGCGCATACTGCTTTCGCCTTTGCCATAATCGGTGAATTTTTTGATTACCGAATCTTCATAACGTTTTTCCCAAGAAGGATTGCGTTTAGACCATTCTTCAAATAATGATGTTGTTGCCGTTGCCATAGTTATTTGATTTTAGTGATTATCGTCTGAATTGTTGACAAATCTCTCTCATCAAAACCGTCCGCCTTGCGTATCCTGTACACGGAACACGATAATTGATTGATTTTATCCATATTAAGTTCACGAATGCCGCCACCTTTGTTTACGAGCAAATCTTTGGTTGCTATGATGCATTGTTTTTCGATTTTGTCGATAACATTATAGAAAACCTCTTCCTTTACGTCCTCAAATGAGGATGTGGGCGCATCAAAAATCAGAGGGTAGTCCTGCTCGCGTTTCAGAGTGGTGATTTTTGAAACAGCAAACAAAACCGACATATACATCGTGGTCTTTAACGCGCCGTTCGGATTGCTGATTATAGTTCCGTTGGAACTTTCAAGCAAAATGTCGGCACCGCCGTTTGATTTGCGACGGAGTTTGATAATGCCATGAAAATCGTTGACATTAAGTTTCTGCAAATACTCGTTGGCATTGTCTTGCAACAATGTTATAAACGAATCAATGTTGTTCTCTTTCGCCTTCTCTATCGAGCGTAATACAGCATTGAAGATGTCGTGTATTTTCACATAATGCTTTGTCATTGAACTTGTTGGTTCAAGTTTTTTGTATTCCGACAAACAATCCTCCTTCTTCTGTTTCCATTGTTTCAAATCGTTGTTGAGTTCTGTAAGCCTGACGTTTGCACGCTCTTTGGCTTCGTAGTTGCCCTTGTAATCATTAAACGAACGATCCAACACATCCGCCGAAAGTCCGGGAGACTGTATCAAAAGATCTTCTCGGTCGGTAATGGCATCCTGCAAGTCATTCTTAACACGCTCCAAACGTTCCTTCTGAGTATTGACAAACTGAATGGTTTCGTAAATTGCAGGGGTAAGCGAAGCAATCCAACTTTCTGCCTCGCCATCACCAAACTTTACTTTACGGTCGGCAAGTTCCTCAATATACGACTTCTTGAACAACGGAGGTTCTTCCACCTGTTTTTCCTGCTCATCCTTGATTATTTTTTGCTGTCGGATATGCGCCATATAGTCTTCCAACTTTCTGAGCATAAAGTTATAAGCGTCAGAACCCTTGGGCGCGGGACGCCAACATACCTTGCATACTTCGTCGTTTATCATCTCCAACATCGTATCACGGTCGGGAAGATTCCACGGCAGAGGCTCCACGCCATTGGCAAGTTGCTGAATACCGTCGATGACTTCTTGTTTTGCGCGCTCCTCCGCGCGGCGTTGTATTTCTTGACGTTCAATACGGCGTTTTTCGATACTTAACTTGCTTACCTTGTTGCAATACTCGCCGAGTATGCAACTAAAAGGCTTCAAAATCCAATAATCGTCGAGAAGAAGCGTATTGTAGTCGACTTGTGCTTTGAAACGAAGGTCAGTAACTTTGTCTTCAAGTGAAGAAATACGTTTTTTGATTTCCTGCCACTTTTCGGACGTTTCCTGAATGGTTTCAATTTGGTTGATAACATCGGTGTAAGTCCTGATGTTTTTTTCCAAATCTTTAATGTCATCGATTATTTTGTTGATTTTGTCGTCGGTGTAGCGGATGTTGTTGTTGAGTTCTTTGGCCTTGTCGGCAGTTTTTTTGTCATTTTGCATCTCTTTGGCAACAACATTCTGAGTTCTTGACTCGAAAGTTTGCGCAAGGCTTTCCATTTCGTCAAACTGACGAATGTCAGAAAAAGTCTCCACCAATTTCTTAACGGCGGTTTCTTCGCGGTCAAAAATGTTGAGGTTGCTTTCGCCTTTGAACATACAATAACGGCGGATTTCACTCGCGAAACACTTGTCTAATAACGATGCTCCGTTTTCCGCCAAGCGTTCCGCTCCGTCGGTTGTATATCCGACAAATTCACATTTAGACAAAGTAACAGAGTTTTCTTCGTTTTTGGTAAAACGGAAACGTTTTACAAGTTCCTTGTCGCCCTCGTGTTCAAAAGAGATAGACACTACGGTTTCGTCGGATTCGCCGACAGCCAATTCTCTTTTGCGTTTTTCGGAAATGTGAACGGGCTTGTTGCCATCAATTGAAGTGTTCATAAGCCATTCCAACGCCTCGAAAAACGTGGTTTTGCCGTCACCATTGCCGCCTATTATCAGCGTAAGACCATCAGAAAGGTCTATGCGGTTTTCCCTGTAATAACTGCGGAAGTTCTTTATATATATGCTTTTGATAATCATAGTGATTCTCCCTTTAAATAGTCAAAAACTTGGTTGTATATCTGTCGTTCCGAAAGGCTCTGCGACACACCGCTCACCATCATCGCAACGGCTCTGATGACCGCATTGTCGGAAAACAATGCGTCGTCAAGCGTACCAATTTCATCGGAATTATACCTTCCTAACTCCATAAGTTTGGCATCTCTTAATACTACTTGTAGTATTTTGTCGCTGTTTTTTAGATATTGTTCTGCCATAATTCTTAACGATTAAAAGATTGATAAATTATAATTTGCCATAATTTCGCACAATTCTGTTTCCGTATCGCCAAGGTTTTCGGACAGAAGCGCGAAATCCCTGACCCGTTGCAACTCACTTTTAATCAGGCTTTTTTCAAGTTCGTAAAATTTATCGTCTGTCTGACCAATGTCAGGCACAACAATCAAATCGTGTATCACCGCATTATGTTTGTCGGGATGCGTCCTCAGAACGCGCCCCCTGCGCTGTATAAACTGCCTCGGATTGCCTGTACTTGCGCAAAATACTGCGAGTTCGGAGCGAGGAACGTCAACACCTTCGTCAAGACATTTCATAGAAACAAGCACATCTGTTTTGCCGCTCGAAAAATCTTTCAACATCTGTTCTCGGTCTTTTGATTCGAAAGTAAACTTCCTTACAATCAAACGTTTGTCAACATCACTTACAATTTTGGTAAAATCGTAAATCATACGCTCGGTTTCATCGTCGTCTTCAAAAACATCGGTGTGATTGAAAAAGTCTGTGTCGTTATCAGGCTTGTTGCCTTCGGGTACGTAAATAAGCGTGTATTTGAGATTCCCGCGCTTGTTATATTCGCGGTTGATGATCTCGCTAAACACAACTTTTTTGTTTTCTGCCTTATGAATTATCCTTTTGCGTTTAAGCAAAAGCGTTGTGAGAATCTCTTGACTTTCAGCATCGGAGCGACCGTAAAATTTTACAATTTTTTTGGTAACTTCGATATAATCAGCCATCTCATTTTCCGTAAGTTTCACAATGTGCGGATAATAATAGTAACGGCACAACGCGCCGTTTTCAATGGCTTCTCGCATTGAATACTCAAAAGTATATCCGTTTTTGCAGCCAAAAAATCCAAACAATTTTTGATTTGCACCGTCATCAAATTGCCGTTCAGGAGTAGCCGAAAGTCCAATGCGACGGGCGTATCTGATGTCTTGCAACCGTTTTAGCATCAAACCACCGCTCATATTGTGTGCTTCGTCGGCAATGAGTAACAACTTTCCCGACGGGAAACAATTTAACTCCCTGAAAATTTCCGACCTTACGAATGATGCGTATGTTGATATTATCACGTATGACAGTTCTTTGGTAGCGGCTAAAAGTTCCAATGATTTTATTCTTGAAACTCCCGACCGCCAATCAGGATATTTGGAGCAAACTTTTATTATATTATTGAAATTAAACTTGTTACATTCTTTTTCCCATTGCTCTACAAGTGTGATGGTTGGCACAAGGATAATGGCTTTGTAATATTCGTTGCGCTTGTAGATTTCCAAAAGGCAATTGAGCGATGTGATAGTTTTGCCCGTGCCGGTAGCCATTGCAAAAAGCCCCTTTTGCTTGTTCTGTTTCCAATTTTCAAAGGCTTTTATCTGATATTCGCGTGGACCTGTCGGATATGGGAAACGCGGCGCAAGGTCGGCAGAAGCGGTTTCGGGGACAGTACGTTTAAGTTTTTCGATTGCGGAAAGTATTTTGTTTTTGGCGTTTTTGAGGGCATTGACAATCGTTTTTGGCAAATGCTCCGACGCAGAACCTTTTTCTATGATTTTTAGTTCGTCGTCCAAAAGTTCGCCGAGGTTTTTGGCTTGGAAACTTTTAGTAATATTTGTTTTAATATGCTCAGCCTCAACGTAGTTGACTGTATCGTCTTTGCCTTGAAAAACGCGCTCAAAATATGCCTATTTTAAAGAGAGTACCCAAATATTATCCTTAACACGATGGTAATAATTGATGTCAATAATAGATTCATTTGTTTCTATCGCGCTCTCCAACAAATCAGAGAAAGCCAAATTACAACTGCGAAATGATAAATAATCACCCAAATCGTTTATAACATTATCAATAACTTCTTCCGTATAAGGGTAAAAATTATCATCAATATTATTATGGATTCTTTCTTTACTAATACATTTTGTGACATATAATTTGAATTTATTCTTATCAGTAATAGCGAATTGTATTTTATTACGGATATAACTTTCAAGCGATTTCTGAAAATAACTATTAATATCTTTCCAATTGAATATAATTGATTCTGTAAAATTCATAAAAATTAGAGAATTAGAAGTATTCTCCATAAGAGAACAAATGGCTGCATTGAATAATCTAATTTTAAACATTGAAAATGTGCTAATACTATCTGCATCATCAAACCAAAAAACGACACAAGGATAAACAAGTTTTTTATATGTTAAAAAATTAATAAAGGCAACCAAAAATGCAATATAATCATTATCAAAAGATAAATTTCGTTGTATACCAAATGGTGATAATTTCTTCAAGTCATTATTACCATATAAATACAGTTTAACATCATTTTTCAATAATTCATCATCCATTTGTGAGAAAATAACAGAAATAATATTTTTGACAAATGGATTATCGGAACAATGGCTTACGGCTTTTTCTATGTTAAAATCACCGCATTTTGTCAATACTTTTTTAACCTCAACGAAATCCAAATTATCAACAATTTGTTGGAATATCTCTTTTATTGGTTCGTCATTAGAAGGAAACTTTAAATTTAAAGTATATGGAATAGGCTTGTTATCAAATAGTGATTTCAAAACCTTTTCGGAACAATAATGTTTTGCCGCATAAGATTTGCCGTTTCCATACTCGCCATAGTTTAATACGATATTAGAAATATTTAGCCAAGCACTACGTTTCAAAATATTCTCAATACATTTATCCATACCCAAACCCTCAATCCAAAATTCATTAGGCGTAGAGGTTTGAGTAATAACAAAAGGATTATTTTTCAAGTTATATTTTTCAAAAATTTCCATTACATTATATTTTGACGCGCAAATATACAAATACTAATAAATGTATCAAAATCTTTTTTTAATATTTTTGTTTCCCCGGTATCACCCCTCTAACCCCGCCTTTGGGATTCTCCACGTCGCCTTTGTATCTTGGAATTAGATGGATATGCACGTGAAAAACTGATTGTCCGGCGGCTTGACCGACGTTGATGCCGACGTTGAAGCCGTCGGGGTGGTAGCGGTCGGAAAGTATTGTTTTGCAGCGGTTGACAAGCAACCACATTGCCCGCTGTTCGTGAACCGAAAGTTCAAAATAATCCGCCACGTGGCGTTTGGGGATTATCAACGTATGTCCTTTGCTGACGGGATAACCGTCTAAAAATGCGACAGCCGTCGCAGTTTCACTGATGATTTCTACTTTCGGATTGAGATTGCAAAAGGGGCAAGTATTTGAAAGTTCGTATTTTTCTTTGAACTCCGATTTGTTAAAATGCTTATATTCATAAATTTCGCAGTTTTCGTTTACGAAAACACTTTTGTACGGCAAAATCACATTGCATTGATATGTAGGCATTTTGTGTACAAAATGCGTGCGGAATCCTTCGTATTTTAAATCGCGTCGAACAGAGAAAAATGCTTTTCCATTGGGTTTCAGAAGTTCTGAAACCGCCATCAGAACGCTTGCTTGTTCTTCGGGTTCGAGAACGTTTAAAACATAATTGCAAATTATAGTGTCAAAGCGTTTTATTGGATAATCGGGGCGGTAATAATTGTCGTAACCGATAATATCGAAACCCTCTTTTTTGAGTTCGTCAGTATCAAAACCAAATCCACAGCCGAAATCTAAGATTTCGCCTTTTAAACAATCGTTTTGTTTGAGCCAACGAGTTGGAAACGAGATTGTTGTGCGTTCTTTTGCGGTCAGGTGCGGATTGTTTTTAGTCTTTTTCATTGCTGCCAAATTTTAAAACCCGAATTTTCCGCAATTTGCACAAGTGGCGTAAATGTTTTGTCCAAAACATCGCAAAACTCGTTTTGCGGCATTTTTACCAATTCTGAAACAGAATCAAAAACCGTAAGATAGTCTTCAAAAATGTTGTTGTTTGGATTTTTTGTATAAAGCGTTTTCAATGCGTTTTGCTGCATTTGTGCAAACGGTTTCAAATACTTATCCAACGGCGGAAGATTGTTGCTCTTGGAAGAATTTATGCTCGCATCAGCGGGCAACAAATTCCATAACAAATTGTGCGACACAAAACTCCACGGCACAAAATGGTCTAAATCGTATTTTTTAGCAAAGATTTCTTTGCCTGTGTAAATGCAGTTGATTTTGCCAACAGATTCGATGTAAGTGTCCCAAAATTTGCGCTGTTTTGTCAGCGACTCGCGCTGCAAAGGTTTTACAAGTTTTGCCGGAAGATTTGGAACGTTTGGATTACGTTTTTGCAAAAATTCGGTCAAATTCCAAAATGCAAAATCTCTGAGAATTACATAATTTTCATTTAGATACTCAATCCATATCGGATTAATTTCGATTTCTTCGTTGTAAATTGCATAAAGACAGCCGTTTGTAAAACTCTGCGATTTTACAATCACATCATCATCGTATGTATATTTAATCCAAGGCGAGAGAAATCTGTAAGGTACATTTTTGGTGAAAATCCGAAGATATTTCTTCGTATTTTCAAGATTATTAAGCAATTGACTTTTGATTTTATCTTTGTCCAATTCAATTGAAATTTGCAAATCATTTTGAATTTGCAGCGAATAATCAAACAAAGAATCAGATTTACCAAACGACAATTTGAAATAGTGAATTGGATACCACGATTCGGCTATCATTGATGCAATTATCTCCCAAAACGAAATTCTTGTTTTGCGTTCCTTAACAACAATATCAAGCATCGCCACAAACCAATAGAACTTGTATGTGGCAGTCGTATTGTCGAAAATCTGCGACAATGTGCTGATATTTAGTATTTTGTTGTCGGGTAGGTGCATATTGTTTTCCTTTCCAAATGTTTATCCACCGCAAAGATAAGGATTATTTGGGTAATACTACAACAATTTTTTTAGTTCTTCGATGTCGGGGAGTGCTTTGCGGAATTTTTCGGGCATATCAGCGGCGGTTTTGAATGTTGCAACCCCCATAGGATTGTCGTATGTGCGTACCATATATTCTGCGTAGTTTTTGTCGGCATTTTTGCAAAGCACAATTCCAACAGATGGATTTTCATTGGGTTTGCGGACAAAGTCGTCGAGGATGGCAAGATAACCGTTCAACTGTCCGAGATAGGCATTTTTGAAATCACCTGATTTAAGTTCTACCGCCACCAAACAAGCCAATTCACGGTTGTAAAACAGTAAATCAATATAATGTTTGTGTCCCAACGCCTCCACTTCGTACTGACTGCCAAGAAAAGCAAAATCGTGTCCGAATTTCATAATGAAGTTTTTGATATTGTGAACAATTTGCTGTTCCAACACCTTTTCGTCAACGTCTTCGATGTCCCTTTCGCCGATTTGTTCCACGTTGATAAAATCCAACAAATACTCATCCTTGAACATCATCACGGCTTTGCGTGCAAAGGCAGCGTCAGAAATTGTCTTGTTGAAGTTATTGGGCAAAGTACCGCGTTTTTCGTAGGCTTCTTCTGTAATAATTTTCGATAGGTATCTTTCGGGCATATTTTCAGAGACCGCACGATGGATATAATAGTAGCGGGCATCCAAATCTTTTACTTTTTCTACAATTACCAAATGATGGGAAAAAGGCAGTTTGAAAAAGTCCTCTATCGGGAAATGATTTACATTGGATATTGTTATTGAGTTGTTTATATCAATCTTATTTTCAACCTTTTGTAATTCGACAGACGCGTCTGTCGAATTTGAATTTTGCAATTCAACAATCGCGTCTGTCGAATTGGCATCGAGGATAATCCAATTTTCGTAAAACTTCCGCATATTTTTCAGATTACTCTCTGAAAAACCTTTCAATCCCGGAAGTTCCTTTTTGAGTTGTTCGCTGATAATGCCCAATGCGCCTTGACCCCAAAACTTTTTGCGGGTGTTTTTGGAGATATACCTTCCTATCGCAAAATACAACGCCAACTGAACACGGTTGACATCTTTTGCCGCTTGGTACTGCCCCTGCAAAATAGCCGTTTTGATGGTCTCTACCGCCGATGTATAGTTGATGGGTTCTGCCATTTTGTAAGTTCGTATTTGTTATACAAGCGCAAATATACAACAACTTTTTTACTTCCCCAACTTTTTATCCAAGATTTTGAGCAAGGTGCAAACATCAACATTGCTGTCGCCGGAAAGGATTTCGTTGATTTTTTCCTCTAATTCGGCAGAACGTTTTTTGTCGCCTTCGCGCAGTACAAATGTCTGCGTTCGGAAATTTGTACCTTTATTTGATACCATATCAAACGAAAACGCCTCGGAGTTTTCGTCGTCAGAGGTCTTTTTAGAAATGTCGGCGTATTTTTCGCACTCGCGGAAAAGAAAGATGAGTTCGTCGAGCAAAGAATCCTCCTCCTCGTCGCGAAGTTTTTCCAAAGGATGATTGAGAACGGGATAACAAATTGCCTCATACCATTTGGCGCGTTCGGTGAATTTGAGGGCGATGCGGTTGTAAAAATCCAACTGCACAGGTGTCAATAAGTGCGTTTTTACGTGTCTGAAACGGTTCTGAATTTCAACAACATACTCGCCATAATCAGTGTTTTTGAGTTTCAACTCTTTAATCAACCGTTTTTCGATGCGGTCGATAAGGTTGGTGTAGCACATACGTAGTTCCTTGATGGCATCTTGCAGAGCCTCACCGTATTTGTCAAAATTTTGCGTATCTTTAAAACCAAGAGCCTGAGGCAAATCCTCAAAAAACGTCTTTCAGGGTCTTTTGCTCTTGCCAAAACATCACGGAAACGCATTGTGGACTTTTTGTCGAACTTTTTGGTGTGCTTGGTGTAGTCGTTGAGCCTGTTGTAAAAAAAGAGGAACGGTTTGATGGTTTCGATAATCTTGTCGGATGTGATAGAAAATTCTTCACCAAGGTTGATAAATTTTCGGTACTGATTAAAAAACTCGATGTTGACACCTTCGGTGTCAAACATTTTAACAGAATATTTGCCGGGCTTTTTTTGAATAAGGTCAAACATAAATTCGTCTAACTTAGGACAATACGCGCCTGTTTCGGTTTCATAAAGGGCGTAATCGTTTTGCTTGACAATCAAGAACACCGGCAGCCAAAAATCGATAAAACCTTGCTTGATTTTGTATGGTTTTTCGGAGAGGATTTTTACAAGTTCGGATAGTTTCTGCGGTTTGCCGGTAGTGCTTTTTAGAAACTCCATACTTGCCTGCCAAAGAGTGTCGATGCCACTTTTATCCTTTGGATGGTCTTGAAGTCCGTTTTCGTTGTGCAGACCGGTGGTTTTGAGCAACGATGAATAGATAGTTTTTTCGGGCGGAAACTTGTCGGCAGGAAAACCCAAATCAACTTCGTGGCTGTGGGTCAACAACGCCTTAATCAAGTAGTTGCGTGCTGTTGCAATCTGTCCGCTGAGTTTATGACGGTTGAAAAGTTCGTTGTTCATTACCGGCGTGGCATTGTAAACATCGTCGCAGACATCTGAAATCAGAGTGTTGAAATCACGTAGCGATTTTACAGTTTTTTGCTCGCCTTTGTAAATCCACGAAACGGATTGGTTGTAAGAGAAAAGGCTGTCGCTTATCTCCTTGTTTAGCAAGTTGTTTTCGTATTCGATAAGTTGCTTCATCTCCTTGTTTGCCACATCGTCGTGGCTATCTAAAAGCACAGTTTTAACTATGTGCTTATAAACCTGAATGTTGTGGAGATGCTCTAAAATTTTGGCAGTATTGAGGAAAAATGCGAAAATAACTGCGTTTGAGCAATTTGCGCTTTTTTGCATAATGCGCTCCTGCATATCGCCGTCGGCAGAAAAAATCAATTCGATATAGCCGTCGATGTCGCCGTCGGGCACAAGTTCGACGGGTTCTTTGCGTATTTCGTAGTCGAAAAACCTCGGCGTTCCCTTTTGATAGTAGCAAGCCTTGGCGGGCGAGATTCTTTTATTGAAAAACGCCGCAAGGTCGTCGATATAGTCGTCGGGGTAATAAACTGAAATTTTTGCCTTTTCGATTTCCGCCTCCAAATCCACGTCGGTGCCTTGAAATAGTTTCAACCTTTGGTTGTATTCGGCAAAGCGGATTATCTTAAACTGTTTCAACTTGTTGATAATCAACTTTGCATCGGGAATATCCATTGCCAAAGCCGCATATTCTGTCATCTGCGGCTCTGTGAACACGGCATTCTGAGGCGCAAACAATCCGAACACGCCCAAGGCTTTGATAATTTTTATGGCGTTTTCGTTTTGCTTGGGGGTGTCGAAACTTATGTTTTCGGTACGCACAATGGCTGCGCTGATTTCGCCCCATCGCATCGAATCGGCGTTGGCATCTTTCAAAACTGAATAAAAAATGTAGTTTACATAATCGTAAACTTTTGAAAGATTGTATGTTAATGTGTCGCTCGGCGAAAATCCTTGCACGGTGCTTTCGCCTTTGGCAATCATAAACGAAAATAGCGAGCGTTCGTTTTGTCCGTAACGCTGAATAGCCTCGGTGATGGCAATTGCGGAAAACGGGTCGAGCGGAAATATATTGAAGGCAGTTTCTTTTTCAAAACCTTCGGAAACAGTTTTGGTTTGAAGTGCAAGTTGATATAGGTTTTCGGCGTTTTTGCCAATAGTTATCTTGTTTTCGGCTTGCAACTGCTTGGATACCAAGTTTAAAAGTATTTCGGGCGGTTCGTTGAACGGGATTTCCTGAAACCTTCCCTTCACCTTTGTCCATTCGTTTTTTTGGCTTTCGCTGAGTTTTTTGGCGTATGCTCCGAAATTTTGGTGCAATGTAGTCAGCAACAATATATTGCGCGTAGGCACATTGACCATCTCGGCAAACTTTTGGAGAAAATATAGTTCCCTTTCAGGATTGTTGGCGGCGTGTTCGAGGATTTTTCCAAACTCGTCGATGACAATCAACAGGAATTTGTTTTGCTTTTTGATCTTTTCGTAATATGTTTTCAGACCGTCAAGAATGTTGTCGGCGTCGCCTTCGACAGAGAGTTTTCGACGCAGAAGTGTTTCAAAGTCGATATAGTCTCCTACAATATTAAGTATTTCAAAATCAGCCTTTTGAGAAAAAATATCAGGATTAGCCAAATAGGGTTTTTTGCGCTGTTTGGTCAAATCGGATTCCAAGGCAATCAAAAAACTTGATTTGCCTGTGCCGTAACTGCCAATGATTGAGAACGAATGTATTCCCGACTTGAAGTTTTCGGCAATGTTTTTAGCCGATTTTATTGCGTTTGGCGTCGCTATGTATTCAAACGTGTTGGAAAACCCGTTTTCGATATTTGCCGATAGATTAATTTTTTGCATCGTAGTAGTTGTCTAAAATTTGTTGCAAATCAAATTCCTTGTTGATAAAAAGTTGACGTATGCCCGCGTGTTCGCTGTACGCAAGATGTTCGGAATATTTTTTCGACAAGCGTTTGAGCATCGAGATTATTTCCAAATCTGTCATACAAAAAATCAGACCAATTTTCTGTATGTCGTCATAATCAATCACTTGTGCGCCTTCTTCCTTGGCAGTCATCACAGCAAACAGAAAAATATCCTCAGTAACAGACCTTTTGCCCTCGATATTAAAGAAATAGTTGTTGTCGTCGTCTGTGTTTTTCTTGTCGTTCTGTTTTATCAAGTCGAGATCCAAAAACAGATTGGAATACTCCTCGTTGAACTGTGGATTTTTGGGCAGACAATAATTTTGCAAGAGGACATTGATGTCGCGGCTCACGGTATTAGGATTAAATGCGTTATCTTGCTTTATTTCTTTGAGTTTCCTCTTGACAAAACTTATAATATGCTCTTTATTAAACACTTTGCGCTCCTTTTGGAATATTGCGAAAACAATATTGTAAAGCGAAGCATAATTGTAATAAACAATCAAAAAATGCAACAGCCACAGTGTTCCAAGGTCTTCCAAAAAGTTGTCTTTGCCAATTTTCTCCTTAAAGAGATAGTCCGCAATCCATTTGAACCCGTTTTCATCGCTGAACCCGAACACCTTGTACCAATATCTGATGGCGGAAACCATATTTTTGCCAACGCCGAGTTTTACAACGGCATTATCGTCATTGAAGTTGCCGTCATTTGCAATAAAATCGTAACCCTTTTTGAGCCAAAGAGTTCTGCACGGGAACGAATCGTGCCCCGAGAAGTGAATGTCGTTATATTGAGGTTTTATTGTGCCTATCATCGCGTTTCAATTTGCTTTAAGGGGCAAAGGTATAAAAAAATAGTTTATGGGGCAAGGGGGAGGAGGAGATTTTTAATGGCGGGGAATTGTGCCATTTGGAATGGCACAATTATAATTAGTTGATTATCAGAATTTTGCAAATCGACAATCACGATTATCGAATCTGTCTTTTATGAATCGCAAATGTGTCAATCGAATTGACACAATTCGACAGTCGCAACGGGCGTTTTTGTGGAGATAATTGTGCCAACAATGTCGGCACAATTATAAAAGATTGATTATCAGAAATTTGAAACTTTTAAATTATCCCATCAGTGATGGATAATTTTGTGAACGCAGTGCGTTCACAATCTTTTTTACAATAAAAATCATTCACGCCGGCATTGCTTGAAACACTCTGCCTTTTAAAAGTTTTCCGTTTTTATGTTTGTTTCGTTTCACGCCGTCGCTGCCCCAAGTTCCCCATTGCTTAAAGAAAAACGCAGAACCTTGAAGTTCGGTTTGTTGTTTTATCGACAAAACCCATTCTTCTTTCATTGGTCGTGCCGACAGTCCGCTTTCGCCGCCAACTATCACCCAATCAATGTTTTGCAGGTTCAATTCGCCCAAATCTTCCAACAACGGTTCGCAAGAGAGGAAACGTATCGGCGCGGCAAGTTGCCTGAGACAATCAATTCTGTTTTTAGAAGATTGAGCCTCCACCGTAACGCCGAGCCAAGCATTTTGTGGTATTTTGCGTGTCGAAAAATATTCCGCCATTCGCTCCGCTCTTTTGGTGAGTATTTGAAAACGATGCTGTGGAGTTTGTTCGATGGTTGCCATTATTTTGTCAACAAAATCAAACGGCACGTCTTTATGAAAAATATCACTCATCGAACATACAAAAATAGTATGAGGCTGTTTCCATTCCAACGGTTCAGCCAAACAATCTTCGTGCAACGACACTTTGAATCCGTCGGCGTATTTGGGCAGCCCCATAGCGTTCAAACGGCGCGTCATCACCTCCGCGTAACAGTGCGCACACCCCTGAGAGATTTTTGTGCAACCTGTTATCGGATTCCACGTTTTGTCAGTCCATTCTATTTTTGTAGTCTTGGTGGCCATTATTGTTTCTTTTTATAAGAGACAATAGGTTCTTGCGCTATATGATAATTGTCGGTATTCATAGTACAATTGCTTGTTTGTTTATTTCGGCAAATATACAAATTATTCCTTGACGAGGCAAGGGGAATTTGAAAACTAATTGTGCCATTTGGAATGGCACAATTACAATTAGTTGATTTATAATTATATAATTACTTCCCAATGACCGCCTTTGTTAAAACCAATATGTCTCAACACACCCATTTCTTGCAAATTCCGCAGATGTTTGCTGATGCCACTGCGAGCCATACCAAGTTTTATGGCTATCTCCCTTGATGTAATGAATTGGTCTTGTCGTATCAATTCCAATATCTTTTCGGCTGTATTTTCTAGTCCACTTTTACAGTCCACTTTTTCGGATTTGCAGTCCACTTTTTGTGTTTCTGGTCCACTTTGTGAGTTTTCTGGTCCACTTTCTGGTCCACTTTGCGAATTTCCGACAAAAGTGTTATTTCCCACATCATTTATCACCCATTGACCGCCAAATTTGCCTCCTACACGCTTCAAAATGCCTTTCTCTTGAAAATCTTTCAAATATTTGGCAATCATCCTGTCGGAAATACCTATTTCTACCGACATTTGCTCTCTTGTTATTAATGAATTTTGTTTCAATAAGTTAAGTATTCGTCCTGAGGTAGTTCGCGAATCTCTTTGTGAACTTGTTTGTGAACCTCTTTGTGAACTTGTTTGTGAACCTCTTTGTGAACTTGTTTGTGAACCTTGTTCTTTTACGTTGGAATTGAGTCTAACTTTC